>NZ_BAAANS010000003.1:0-263753 GCF_039529925.1 Kitasatospora saccharophila
GGGCCGCGCCGCCCCCGCCGCCCCGCCCGCCCCGTCGCCGAGCGCGGCGTCGAGCGCGCCGCCCGCGTCGTCCGCCGCGCCCGCGCCGTCCGCTCCCCCGTCGTCCGCGCCCGCCTCCGTCTCCGCGGAGAAGCGCGCCGCGGACCTGGCGCAGCAGGTGCTCGACCTGGTCAACTCGGAGCGGGCGAAGGCGGGTTGCGGGCCGCTCGGGGCGAACGCGAAGCTAGCGACGGCGGCGCTGCGGCACTCCGAGGACATGGCGGCGCGGAACTTCTTCGACCACACCAACCCGGACGGCGCCGGTCCGCAGCAGCGGATCGACGCCGTCGGGTACGCCTGGAGCGGGTGGGGGGAGAACATCGCGCGCGGTCAGAAGGACGCGGCCGCGGTGATGGACAGTTGGATGAACAGCTCGGGCCACCGGGCGAACATCCTGAACTGCGGCTTCACCGAGCTGGGGGTGGGGGTCCACCTGGGCGCCGGTGGGCCTTGGTGGACGCAGGACTTCGGCACGCCGCGCTGACGGCTCCGCCGCCGGCTCCGTCGGTGGTGGCACCGTCGCCGCTGACGGTGCCGTCGGCCCGGCGGTGCTCCGCCGCTCCGCTCCCGGCGGCGGGCTCAGTCGGTGGTGGCGCGGGTCCCTTCCCGTGGGCGGGGGACGGCTTCGACGGCCTCCCCGGTCAGGACGGCCTCGCGCAGGTCGGCGAGCGCCTCGTCCACGGAGTCGTGGACGTCGAAGATCCGCTCGATCCCGAACAGCTGGAGGATCTTGCGGGTGTGGACGTCGGGTCCGGGCAGGACCAGCCGCAGCTGCCCGTCGCGGGAGGACAGCATGCGACGGGTGGCCACCAGGACCGCGAAGCCCGTGGAGTCGCAGAAGTCGACCCGGCTGATGTCGACCACCATGCGCAGGCAGCCGTCGGTGACCAGTCGTTGGAGCCGCTCGCGCAGGGCTGCGACTCCGCTGATGTCCACTTCTCCGGCTACCTGGACCACCGTCCAGCCGTACCGCTCCCCGTAGCTCACGCTCAGTGCCACTCTGTTGCCTCTCTCCGGGATCGCTGGGGGTATGCGGCCTCTGCCCGTTTCCTCCGGCGGCAACCCTGTTCCAGGTGACGATTTAGCGGCCGGGAGGAGTAATTTCCGCGAAATGTCATGGCCGTGGTCCGTTCGACGGCCGAATTCGCTGCTCGATCCGACGATCTGCACAGGATTTACTCCGGTTGGCGGTACCGCCGGGGCCGGTGACAGGCTGGGAGAGGAGCGCCCCGGCAGTGCCCCGCGAGCGCAGCGGCAGCGCCCCCGCAGTGCCCCGCGGGTGCCCCCGCAGCGCCCCGACCGCGTTCCGGCGAAGGGAGAACGCCGTGATCACCACCGATTTCGTGCCCGGCTCGCCGTGCTGGCTGGACCTGGGCGCGCCCGACGTGCCGGCCGCCGCCGCGTTCTACGGCCCGGTGCTGGGGTGGGAGTTCAGCGCGCCGCCGGGCGCGGACGGCTTCCTGCTCGCGACCGCCGCCGGCCGGACCGCGGGCGGCCTCGGCCCGCTCACCGAGCGCGGCGCCCGCTCGGCCTGGATGGTCTACTTCTTCACCCCGGACGTCCACGAGACCGCCGCCTCGGTGCTGCGCGCGGGCGGCACCGTGCGGGTCGAGCCCCGGGACGTGGCCGACTGGGCCTCGTTCGCCCAGTTCACCGACCCGCAGGGCGGGCGGTTCGCGGTCTGGACGCCGGGCCGGGCGGGCGGCCTGGCCGCCGTCGACGGGCCCGGCGGCCTGTGCTGGACGGAGCTCTACACCACCGACGCGGCCGGCGCCCTCGCCTTCTACGGGACGGTGTTCGGCTGGCGGCACGAGGACACCCCCATGCCGGGCGGCACCGGCACCTACACCATCGTCACCCCCGCCGGGCAGCCCCCCGAGCGGATGCACGGCGGCGTCCTCCAGGTCGGCCCCGCCGAGCTGACCCTCTCCCGGGGCACCCCCTCCTGGCACCCGGTCTTCGCCGTCGCCGACTGCGACGGGGCCGCCGCCACCGTCGCCACCCACGGCGGCCTCGTCGTGATGGGCCCGGAGACCGCCCCGGACATCGGCCGGATGGCGGTCTGCACCGACCCGTCCGGCGCGGACTTCGTCCTGATGACGCCCAGCGCCTGAACCGGCCCGGCCCCCGGAGCGCCGCGGCCGTCAGACGCCCGGGAGGGTGTCCTGCGGGATGCGGGCGGTGCGCAGGCGGTGGCCGGTGCTGTCCGGGGGGATCAGCGGCAGCGGGTAGCCGGCCGGGCGGCGGACGGACTTCCAGGGGCGGTGGATCGCGCCGCCGGGGAGGTGGGCGAGCTCCGGGACCCAGCGACGGACGTAGGCGCCGTCGGGGTCGTAGCGGTCGGCCTGGGTGAGCGGGTTGAGGACCCGGTTGGGGCGGGTGTCGGTGCCGGTCCCGGCGACCCACTGCCAGTTGAGCTGGTTGTTGGCGAGGTCGCCGTCGACCAGGTGGTGCAGGAAGTGGTCGGCGCCCGAACGCCAGTCCAGGTAGAGGGACTTGGCGAGGAAGCTGGCGGTGAGCAGCCGGGCCCGGTTGTGCATCCAGCCGGTCTCGGCGAGCTGGCGCATGCCCGCGTCGACGATCGGGAAGCCGGTCCGGCCCTCGCGCCAGGCGGCGAGCTCCTCCGGGTCCTCGCGCCACCGGTCGTGCCGGGGGCGGTAGTCGGCGCGGGCCGCGTCGGGGCGGGCGGCCAGCACCTGGTGGTGGAAGTCGCGCCAGACCAGTTGGCGGACGAAGGCCTCGGCGCCGTGGCCGCCGCGCCGTTCGGCGAGGTGGACGAGTTCGTTGGCGGACAGGCAGCCGAAGTGCAGGTACGGGGAGAGGTGGGAGGTGCCGTCGGCGGCGAGGTCGTCGTGCAGGTCGGCGTAGTTCTCGGTGCGCCAGTGCTGCCAGGCGCGGCGGGCGGCGTCCTCGCCGGGGTCGGGCAGCCGGCGGGCGGTGGGGGTCGCGGTGGGCAGCGGGGCGCCGCGCAGGTCCTCGGGGGTGCGCAGGTCGCGGGGCGGGGGCAGCGGGGTGCGGCGGGGGGCCTGCTGCCAGGCCCGGTGGTAGGGGGTGAAGACGGCGTAGTGGTCGCGCCCGGCGGGCAGCACGGCGCCGGGCGGGACGGCGGTGAGCGAGCCCTCGTGCACCCGGAGCCGGTCGCCCAGGGCCCGGCGCAGCCGCTGCTCGCGCCGCCGGGCGTACCCGCTGACCCCGGCGGCGACGTGGACGGCGGCCGCGCCGGTCTCGGCGGCGAGCTTCGCGGTCTGCTCGGCGGTGTCTCCCTCGCGCACCAGCAGCCGTCCGCCGGCCCGGCGCAGGTTCGCGTCGAGGTCGGCGAGGCAGCCGGCCAGGAACGCGGTGCGGTTGGGGGCGGCGAAGCCGGCGGCGGTGACGGCCGGGTCGGTGACGAACAGCGGCACCACCTGGTCGGCGCCGGTGCGGGCGGCGTGCAGCGCGGGGTTGTCGTGCAGGCGCAGGTCCTGGGTGAACAGGACGATGGCGAGTGTCATGGTGCTGCCTTCGGTGCGGGGAGCTCCGCCGTGTCGACATGGCGCTCTGTCGGCTCTGCGGGGTGCGGGCGTTGCGCGGCGGGGACCGGGGTCCCCGTGGAGTGTTCGGAGCGGCGGCCGGAGCGGATGGGTGCGGCTTTCCGGCGGAGTGGGTCGGCCCGTCCGACCGCCAGTGCCGCGTCGGGCAGCCTTCGCCGTGCAGCCGCCCGGTGCGCTGCGCGGACGGCGCGGCCGCGGGCTGACGCCCCGCCACCCCTCCCCGTCCGTCCGGGCCGCGCCCTAGAGTCGGGGTCCACGGCGAGGAGGGGACGCGGATGGCGCAGGGGTACGGGGAGTTCTTCCGCACGGCGACTGGCCACCGGCCGTACGCCTACCAGCGGGCGCTCGCGGCGGACGGGCTGCCGCCGTGGGTGCGGGCGCCGTCGGGGGGCGGGAAGACCGCGGCGGCCGTGCTGGCGTGGCTGTACCGGCGGACGGTGTCCGCGCCGGAGGGGACCGCGCGGCGGCTGGTGTACGTGCTGCCGCAGGGCAGCCTGGCGGACTGGACGCACGCCCTGGTCGGCGGCTGGCTGGAGCGGCTGGGCCTCGCGGAGCGGGTGGACCTGCACCTGCTGACCGGCCCGGACGGGCAGGACGGCGCCTGGCGGCGGCGGCCGGAGCGGACGGCGGTCCTGGTCGGCACCCACGACGTGCTGCTGAGCCGGGCGCTGATGCGCGGCTTCGCCGACTCCCGGACGATGGCGCCGGTCTCGTTCGGCCTGCTCAACAACGACGCGCACTGGGTGTTCGACGAGGCGCCCCTGCTGGGCCCCGGCCTGCCCACCGGGGAGCGGCTGCAGGCGTGGCGCGACGCGCTGGGCACGACGGCCCCGACCCGGACCACCTGGATGTCCTCGACCGGCGGGAGCACCGGCGCCGAGGCCGAGGCCGATGGGGGCGCCGAGGCCGTTGGGGGCACCGAGGCCGGCGGGGGCGCCGAGGCCGGGCCGGAGGCCGGGCCCGCCGGCACCCGCCTGGCCCGGCGGCTGCACCCGGCCCCGGGCCGGTACGTCCCCGACCTGGTGGCGGCGCTGGGCGCGGCGCACCGCCCCGGCACCCGGACCGTCGCCGCGCTGAACTCCCCGGCCCGGGCCCGCGAGGTGCACGCCGCGCTGCGCGCCGCGCACCCCGACCAGCCCGCGGTGCTGCTGCTCCCGTACCTGCGCTCCGCCGAACGGCGTTCCCTGGTACGGGAGTTGCCGGCGGACGGGTTCCTGGTCACGACCCGGGCGCTGGACGCCGGGTCCGACCTGTCCGCCCGCACGGTGTTCACCGAGCTCGCCCCGTGGGGCGCCGTGGTCCAGCGGGCCGGGCGCTGCAACCGGCACGGCGAGCACCCGGAGGGCGGCGAGCTGCTGTGGTGCCCGCCGGAGGGGGCCAGGTCCTTGGCCGACGAGGAGCGGTGGCTGGCGGCGCACGAGGGGGCGGCGGTCACCGCCGCCGACCTGTTCCGGGCCCCGTTCCCGGACCGGTGGGAGCCCGCACCGGGGCGGCCCGGGCCGAGGGTGCCCGGGCTGGGCCGGGAGGTGCTGACGGCGCTGTTCGACACCGGGCGCACGGCCGGGCCGGTCAGCACGAGCCCTTGGGTCTGCGGGCTGCGGGAGCGGACGGTCTTCGTGGCCTGGCGCGACTGGGGTGCGGCGGGCCGCCCGGCGGAGGACGAGCCGGAGCCCGGGCGGGCCGAGCAGTGCGAGGCGCCGCTCACCGAGGTCCGCCACCGGATCGCGGACGGCGGGGGCTGGCTGCGGGACCGCACCGACGGCCGGTGGCGGCCCGCCGGGGCGGTGGACCTGCGGGCGGGCGCGGTGCTGACCCTGGACGCGGCCGGGGGCGGCCACCTGCCGGGGCTGGGCTGGCGGCCGGAGAGCCGGGTACCGGTGCCCCCGCTGTTCACCGGGCGCACCCCGCCCGGGTCCGGGTGCGCGGCCTGGGTGGGCCTGGAGCAGCACCTGCGGGAGACCGAGGAGGAGGCCCGGGCACTCACCGCCGGGCTGCCCGGCCTGACCGGGGCGCAGCGGGAGGCGGTGGCACTGGCCGCCCGGCTGCACGACCTCGGCAAGTGCCACCACGTGTTCCAGGAGAAGCTGCGCGACGGCGGCGGCGACCCGCCGCCGGGGCTGCTCGCCAAGTCCAAGGCGCCCTGGAACAACGGGGTCTCGGTCCGCCCGCACTTCCGGCACGAACTGGTCAGCGCGCTCCTGCTGCTGGCCGGCGGGCACTGGCACGCGCCCGGTCCGGACCCGTCCCTGGTGACGTACCTGGTCGCGGCGCACCACGGCCAGGTGCGGGTCTCGGCCCGCCCCGAGCCCGGTGAGGACCCGGACACCCTGCTGGGCGTCCGGGACGGGGACCGCACCCCGCCGGTGGCCCTCTCCAGCGGCGAGCGCTTCCCGGCCCTGCACCTCTCCCCCGCCGCCGCGTTCGGCCCGGACGGGGTCTGGCCGCCGCTGGTGGCGGCCCTGCTGTCCGACCCGGCCCTGGGCCCGTTCCGGCTGGCCCACCTGGAGTCCCTGGTCCGCACCGCCGACTGGCGCTCCAGCGCCCGGCACGACGGCCCGCTCTGACGGGCCGCGCCGAGCGGCCGCTCGGCCCGCTCCGACCGCTTGGCCCGCTCCGACCGCGCCACCGACCGGGAACGGCCCGGCACCCGTGCGTCGCGGGTGCCGGGCCGTGCGGTGGGTCTAGACGTACGCCAGGCTGATCTGCTGGTTGAAGACCACCCAGTGCTGGCCCGGGTCGCGGGTGTCGCAGGGCTTGGTGGAGACGTCCGGGGTGCCCCAGGCGTTGGCGAGACAGTAGCCGGGGGCGTAGGTCAGCGAGATCTGCTGGCCGGAGACGGTCCAGTACTGGCCGAGGTCCTGCGGGTCGCAGGGCTTGGTGGAGACGTTCGGGGTGCTCCAGGCGTTGGCCAGGCAGTACGCGGGGGCGTTGCTGAGCGCGATCTGCTGGCCGGAGACGGTGAAGTGCTGGCCCTGGTCCTTGGCCTCGCAGGGCTTGGTGCCGATGCCCGGGGTGCCCCAGGCGTTGGCCAGGCAGTAGACGCCGGGGTGCGGGGCGGGGTCGGCCGCCCCGGCCGTTCCGGCGGGCAGGAGCGCGGCGGTCAGGGCCAGCGCGGCCAGGGTGATCGTCCTGCGGAGTGCGGTTGCCATCGGGCGGGGGTTCCGTTCTCGTTCCGGTCGCACGGCTGTGCGCGCCGCGCACGCTTCGCATGCGGACCGTCGTTGTGGGGTGCGACCCGGAGAGTCGGGCGCACCGCCATTGATAGCAGCAAGGGGCGACCGACTGACTACTCAGCGCAACCGGATTCACCCGGTCGGCAGCGCACCGGCGCCCGGCCCCCGGCGGTCCCGGCCGGGGCGTGGCGCAACTATCCGATGATCCACTCGTTGGTCCGTCCGACGTAGCCGGGTCCCGTCCCGATGCCTTGGAGGAGCCGATGGATCTCAAGACGCTGCCGCGGCCCGGGGTGGCCGGCGCCGGGGGCCAACGGGCTTCCGCGGAGGCCGTGTTGGTGCGGCACTACCGGCGGCTGGTGTGCCTGGCCTACCTGACGCTGCCCGCCGACCGGGGGCGGCACGCCCGGGTGGTGGCGGCGCACGCGGTGGTGCAGCGGGCGCTGCCCGTACTCGGCGGCCGGGCGGCCGGGGAGGACGGGTACCCGGCGGCGCGGATCCGGGTGCTGCGCGGGGCGCTGCGCCGACGGCGCTGGCCCGGGGCCGCGTTCCCCCGGGTGTGGGGGGTGCGGCTGTTCACCCCGCCGGACGACGGGGACGCCGAACTCGACGCCCGGCTGGCCGAGTTGCCCGCCCCGGCGCGGGCGGGTTTCGCCCTCCAGGTGCTGGACGGCCTGGACCGGGCCGAGGCCGCCGAAGTACTGGCCTGGGCCGGGGTGGAGGCCCCCGCCGACTCCGCCCGGGCCGGGGCCGAACTGCTGCGCGCCGCGCGCACCCCCGACTGGTCCGACCTCCCGCCCGGCTACGACGCCTGCACGGTCCACCTCCAGCCGGGCGACCTGCTGCGCCGCCGCCGGCTGGCGGTGGTCGCCGCGGCGGTGGCGGTGGCCCTGACGGCCGCCGCCGTCCCCGTCCTGGCCCCGTCCGGCAGCGACCGGCCCGCCGCGTCGACCCCGCTCCCCCGCCAGGTCGTTGCCGAGCGCCGCGCCGACGACCTGTGGCGCGGCACCGCGAAGCTGGGCCTCGCCGTCTGGCCCGCCCGCGGCGAACTGCGCGACGACAGCGCCCTGGTCGGCCGCGCCACCGCCGCCTGGCAGCAGGCCGGGCCGCCCACCGCCGTACCCCAACTCCTGTACGCGGGACGGCTGGACGGCACGCCGGTGGTCCTGCTGACGGACGGCCGGAGCCTGGCCAGGTACACCGAGGAACCGGCGGGCCCGGCCCTGGCGCTGGCCCCGGCCGGGGACAGCGACGTGACGGCGGGCGCGGCGGTCGTGCTGCGGCGCGACGACCGCGGGGCCAGGTACCTGCTGGCGCCGTGGATCGCGTCCGCGGCGACCCGGCGGCTGGACCGGCCGGACGAGGCGGAGCGCCCGCTGGCCTTCCCCGGCGGCGTCACCGACCCGGTGCCGGGAACGGCCGCGCCGGGCTGCCCCGGCCCGGCGCTGCAACTGCGCTCGGACCCGGTGGTGGCCGAGCAGCACGCCTTCCTGCTCGCCGACCTCGGCGGGCTCGCCCCCGCGCACCTGACCTACACCCCGCCGCCGGACGCCTCCGCCCAGGCCCGGCCGCCCCGCGAGGCGGTCGGCCCGCAGGCGCTGCGCCGGTGGGCGGCGGGCGCCTGCGCGATCCCCGAAGCGGGCCCCGGGGTACGGCAATTGAACCTGTGGGAGTTCGCCGACCAGAAGCTCCCGCAGAACGGCGGGGAACTCGGCTGGGCCTGCCTGCGGGCCGACCACTGGGACGGCACCGGCAGCGCGGCGGCGGCGGTGCTCCCCCCGAACGGTGGTCGCGCCGAACGGCTGGCGCACGCGGACGGCCGCGCCTGCAGCCGCTACGAACAGGACACCGTCGCCCAGTACCGCTGGCGCGCCCCCAACGGCACCCCCTACCTCCTGGTCGCCGCCAGCCGCCGGGTCTCCCGCCTGATCGTCACCACGCCGTCCCGCCGCCTCGACCAACCCGCCCCGCCCACCCGCACCCTGGCCCTCGACAACCCGGGCAGCGGCCCCACCACCGTCGAGGCGGTCACGGCCGCGGGCACCCGCCTGAAGCCCATCGACTGACGGACGGACACCGCCGGTGTCCGTCCGGGCTAGTGCGGGGGCGAAGGGCGCCGGGCAGTGAGTACGGGCTGGTAATACCCGCTGGAGTCGGCGGTGTGCCAGGTGATGTCGGTGAAGCCGGCTTCGGCCACGAACCCCGTCAACTGCTGGCGGTTCAGTGCCCAGTAGGTGGTGCGGCGGACTCGAACGTCCCAGGTGCTCCGCGCCGGGGTGAGTTGGAAGTGTTCGAGGTCGTAGCGCTCGCCGTCCTCGTGCCAGTGCCAGAGCTGGAAGTTGATCACCTTGCCGTCGGGGGTCTCGGAGACCTGGGGTGGTGTCGTCGCGGGTCTGGCCCGGCGGGCGTCGTCGTAGTCCCGGAGGCTGATCACCAGCAGTCCGTCGTCCCGGAGCACGCGGCGCATGCCGACGAGGGCCTCCTGGACGTCCTGCGCGGACAGCAGGTGCGGGAGCGAATTGTCGGCGCACAGGACGACATCGAAGGACGACGACCCGAAGGGCAGTTGACGCATGTCCGCGGCGACTGCCGGAAGCCTGGCGCCCCGGGCCGCCGCTTCGGCGGCGGCCCGTGTCGTTGCGAGCGGGCTCAGGTCGCTGCCGAAGACCTCGTGCCCGGCCAGGGCCAGTCCGATCGCCTGGGTCCCGATGCCGCACGAACAGTCCAGGATCCTGTGCGGCCCCGGCCCCAGACGCGGGTGCAGGAGCCCGTCGAGCACCTTGGCCTGGTGCGCCATGCTCGCGTCCCAGTCCCGGAAGATCAGGTGGTAGTCGCGGGCCAGTTCGTCGTAGAAGTCTCTGGTCGAGGATTCGGACATGCGCGCCACCCTAGTGCGTGTACTGCCGGGCGGGCGCCGTTTTACGCACCGGCCCGACGCACCGATCCGGCGCACCGAACCGGTCGGAGCACTAGAGGTCGCGGAAGGTGAACGCGTCCGGGCCGGGGCCGTGGGTGCGGAGGGTGGCGAGGCGGGACATCGCCTCGTCGAGGGTGGGGCGGTGGCCGGCCGGGACCCACCACATGGCCTGGTGGGCCTCGGTGGGGCGGTGGAACCACTCGCGGCGGCGGGCCAGCACCCGCAGGTGGTCGCTGCGGTAGACGTAGGCCCGGAGCGCTTCGACGGACTCCCAGACCGAGCAGTTGACCTGGAGCAGGTCGTCGTCCCGGTCGGGCCGCAGGCCGGTCGCGTCGGCGCCCGCCTCGTCGACCATCCGCCAGACGAATCCGGGGCTGCGTTCGGCGAGTGCGTTGATCTCCGCCAACTGGCCGACGAATCCGGCGAGTTCGGGGCTGTCCAGGGCGGCGACGGTGCGGCCGACGTTGACCTGGGCGAGGTGGTGTCCGGGGGCGGGCGCGGTGAGCCGGGGCGTGGTCATGCGGCCAGCATGGCCCGACCCGCCTTCTATCGTCAATAGTTGTTGTTTTTAGACTTCGCGCCGACCGTCGTCCCGGGGCTCGCAGCGGGTGAACGACACGCAGCACCCGTCCGCGCCCGGGTCCATCACCGGCGCCCACTCCTCCCCGGCCAGCCCCTGGAGCAGCGCCAGGTTCATGCCGCACACCAGCGCCGGGAACTCGTCCGCCAGCGCGTGGAAGGGGCAGTTGCGCAGTCGCAGCACCTCCCCGTCCCGGTACGGCGCGTAGCCGCGCTCGCGCAGCGCGGCGGGCAGGTCGGACGGCCGCCGCTCCGCGCCGGCGGTGCGGGCCGCGGCCTGCAACTCCTGGTCCAGACCGGCCCGTTCGACCACTTCGGCGAGCAGGCGGCCGGCTTCGCCGTAGGCCCGGGGCGGCAGGGCGACGGCGATCTCGGTGTCGGCCCGGCGGTAGAGCTTGGCGGGGCGGCCCGCGCCGGGGCCACCGCGGCCGGCCGGGCGGCGGTAGGAGGTGGTGAGCAGGCCCGCGTCCACCAGCTTGTCCAGGTGGAAGGCGGCCAGCGAGCGGGAGACGCCCACCGCCGCCGCGGCGGCGTCCCGGCCGGTCTCCTGCGGGGCGTCGGCGACGTGCCGGTAGAGGGCGCGCCGCACCGGGTCGGCGAGGGCGCCCAGCGCCTCGATCGAGGAGTCCTCAGCAGTCATCCGTCGAGTCTATGACCGGTGGGGCGGACGACCGCGGGGCGGACGACCGCGGGGCGGACGACCGCGGGGCGGACGACCGCGGGGCGGACGACCGCGGGGCGGACGACCGCGGGGCGGACCCGACGGAGCGGGCGGGGCGGGGCGGATCCGGTGCGAACGCGCCACCGGGGCGGCGGCGTTGCGCCATGCCGTCCGAATTGCCCACCCATTGCCCGCCATTCGTTTCTACACCTCTGTAGAGTATCCCCGACCGCCAGCAGCCGGGCCGTTCGGGCACCCCCCACCCGTCGCCCCCGCCGACCGGACTCGAAGGAGGCCCGCAGTGCATCCTCCGCAGTTGCAGACCGACCCCGCCTGGTCCCCGCCGGAACAGGACGTCCACCCCGCCTACCAGCCCGTGGAGGTCCTGCTCGACGGCTCCGGCAGCTGGGCGCTGGGCCGGATCAACGCCTGGTGGCGCTCCCCCGACGACGAGCCCTGGTGCCGCCTGCGGCTGATCGGCTCCGCCGCGGGCCCCGCCTGGCGGCGCTACGACCCCGAGCGGATCCTGCTGCTCCCCACCCACGGGACGTGAGCGGCCGCCGCCCGCGGCCCCCGGGCCGGGGCGCCGCGTGACCCCCTCCGCCCCGCTCGACCGCCCGCCCGCCGGGGGTCCGCTCCAGCAGCAGGACCCCGCCGGGGGCGGCGCCGTACCGGCAGCGGTCAGCGCCGGGTGCCGCAGCCGGGGCAGAACGCGGAGCCCTCGGGCAGTTCGGCGTGGCAGGAGGTGCACTGCGGGGGCCGGGCGGGCCGGAAGCCGCAGCCGGGGCAGAACGGCGTGCCGTGGGTCTCGGCGCGGCACTGCGGGCAGACCAGTCGGCGGTCGACGGTGACGTCGAACTGCCCGGCCCGGGACTGGCCGTGGGCGTACGCGTTCTCGGTGACGGCGTCGTCGAGGCCGCGCTGGCGGGCCGCGGCCGCCTCGGCGGCGGTGTCGGGGGCGCCGGCCAGGCCGTCGGCGGCGTTGGCGAGGCCGCGGGAGGCGCTGCCGCCGAGCAGGCTCCAGGCGGTGCTGACGCCCTTGTTGATCCAGCCGGCGGCCTGTCCGGTGCGGCCGTGTGGTCAGCCGCCGAACAGGACCGGTCCCAGCACGGAGGGACGGAACAGCAGGGTGGGCGGTTCCACCATCGCCGCGACCTGGTGGAACGCGGCGGCGACCCGGACGTCGGTGACGGCGCGGGCCAGCACCCGGTCCAGCAGCCGCTGCTGGACGCGGACCTGGAGGCCGGAGGGGCCGCCGGTGGTGCCGGCGAAGCGGACGTCCTCGCCGGCGGCCATCTGCCAGGGGTTCCGGGTGGCCGCGGCGACGGCGTCGCGGGTCTCCCGGACGGCGGCGTGGCCGAGGTCGCCGTGCTTGTGGACGGCGTTGCGCAGGGCGCGGGCGCCGAAGGCGGCGACGGTCATGCCCTGGCCGTAGACCGGGTTGAAGGTGCAGGAGGCGTCGCCGACGGCGAGGAAGCCGTGCGGGGCGGAGCGCTCGTAGTGCCGCCACACGCTGGGGCCGGGGACGAAGCCGCGGGCCGGGCCGGCGGGCTTGGCGCCGATGACCGCCTCGGCGATGCCCGGGTCGCGCAGCAGGCCGAGCTGCTTCTCGAACTCCTCGGGTTGGAGCGAGGGTTCGAAGCCGCGCATGCCGCCCATGCCGACGATCCAGCGGTCGCCCTCGACCGGCAGCAGGACGCCGAAGCGGCCCCGCTCGGGGGCCTGGCTCTGCAGGTAGAGCGCGGAGCCGGCGGGGGCGTCGGCGGGCCGGTGGTAGAACCGGGTGGCGTAGGAGACGCCGGCGTCGACCCGCTCCCGGGGGACGACGGACGCGCCGATCACCGAGAGCCACTTGGCGGCCCGGGTGGAGCGCCCGGCGGCGTCGACCACCAACTCGGCCGCCAGCTCGGACTCCTGCTCGCCGTCCTTGCCCCGGCCGGTGATCCGCACGCCGGTGACGGCGTGCCGGTCGCCGAGCAGTCCGGTGACCTCGGCGCCGGTGCGGAACTCGATGTTCGGCGCGCTGCGGACCCGCTCCAGCACCACGTGGTCGATCAGCGGACGGCTGCAGGTGAGCACCGAGAGGTCGCTCTCGTACCGGGCGAGCCAGCCCGCGGCGGTGAGCCAGCGCAGGCCGCCGGAGAGCGGGACCCGGGTGGCGCCGGCCGCGAGGAGTTCGGCGAGGGCGCCGGGCAGCAGTTCGTCGATGGTGCGCTGGCCGGCCTCCAGCAGCAGGTGGCCGTGCTTGGCCTGCGGGACGCCGGGGCGGAAGTCGACCCCGTCGGGGTAGCGGTCGCGTTCGACCACCACGACCCGGTCCGCGACGCCGTGCAGCGCCCAGGCGGCCAGGCACCCGGCCAGTCCGCCGCCGATCACCACTGCCGTGCCGCGGCCCGCGGCCGCGCTCCCCCTAGAACCCATGTCCGTACAGTAAGGGACGCGGCGCTGACAGTCACCGGGAGTCGGCGTTTCGGCCGCACTTCTTCGGCCTGGCAACTCCCTTGCCCCGGTGGGCTTTTCGCCATTCGCGGGGCAAACCGCCCGATTCGCCCGGCCGTCGGGGAGCCCGGCCGCCGCACCGGCGGACCCTCCGGCCGGGACCCGACCCGGCCGGGCGCGGTTGGGCGCGGTTGGGCCGGACGGGTGACCCGCCGGGCGCGTGGCGCGGCGGGGGGCCGGTCGCCGTCATGGGATGGCGGGATGACCTCTGAGCAGATCCTGATCGGGTCCGGCCTGACCGTGGTACTCGCCGTCGCGTCCCAACTGCTGGCCGCCCGGCTGCGCATCCCGGCGATCATCGTGCTGCTGCCGGTGGGCTTCGCGGCCGGCGCGGTCACCGACGACGTCCACCCGGACCGGCTGCTGGGCCAGGCGTTCTCCCCGCTGGTCTCGCTCGCCGTCGCGGTCATCCTGTACGACGCCGGGCTCGGCCTGGACCTGCGCAAGCTGACCGGCCACACCCGGCAGGCCGTGGTGCGGCTGGTGTGGATCGGCACCCTGCTGACCGCCCCGGCCGCCGCGCTGGCGGCCGCGCCGGTGCTGGGCGTCTCGGGGCAGGCCGCGGCGATGCTCGGCGCGATCCTGGTGGTGTCGGGCCCGACGGTGGTCGGGCCGCTGCTGAACTTCGTCCGGCCCACCGAGCGGGTGCAGCGGATCCTGGTCTGGGAGGGCTCGCTGATCGACGCGGTCGGCGGCATCCTCGGCGCGCTGGTCTTCCACGCGCTGGTGAACGAGCAGCACCGCAAGTTCGGGGCCGGCCTGCTGGAGTTCGCCGCCAGCGTGGGCCTGGGCCTGCTCGGCGGGCTGGTCGGCGCGGTGCTGCTGTGGTGGCTGCTGGTGCGCCTGCGGCTGGGCGAAGTGCTGGACACCAGCGCCCAGTTGGCGGCCGTGGTGGGCGTCGCCGCGGTCTGCGACGCGCTGCGCGAGGACACCGGGCTGATCGCCGCGATCGTGATGGGCGTGGTGGTGGCGACGGTGCCCGCGTTCGACCTGCCGGCCCGGCGGACCTTCTTCGAGACCCTGGTCTCGCTGATCGTCGGGGTGCTGTTCGTGTCGATCTCCTCGACCGTCGGCTGGGCCTCGGTGCGGCCGGTGCTGCTGCCCGCGCTGGCCCTGGTCGCGGTGCTGGTGCTGGTGGTGCGGCCGGTGGTGGCGGCGCTGTCCACCGTCGGGACGGACCTGGCCGAGGGCGAACGGGCCTTCCTGGGCTGGATGGCGCCGCGCGGCATCGTCGCCGCGTCCACCGCCGCGACCTTCTCCGCCGGCCTGGCCGCGGCGGGCGTCGGCGGCGCCGAGAAGATCCTCCCGGCCACCTTCCTGGTGATCGTCCTCACCGTCACCCTGTACGGCCTGACCGCCGTCCCGGTGGCCCGGCTGCTGCGGGTGACCCGCCCGGCCCGCTCGCGCCCGCTGCTGGTCGGCGGCGAGCCCTGGACGGTCGAACTGGCCACCGTGCTGCGCTCGGCGGGCCTGGACGTGCTGCTGTGGGCCGGGCGCGACGAGCAGCGGGCCCGGATCGCCGCCGCCGGGCTGGAACTCGCCGACGGGGAGCTGCTGGCCGCCGCGAGCGGCGAGGGCGCCGAGCAGGAGGGCGTCACCGCGGTGTACCTGCTGACCGCCGAGGACGAGTTCAACGCGCTCGCCGCGGCCGTCCTGCACGACGGGTCCGAGCTGCCGGTGTTCCGGCTGCCCGCCGCCGCGCCCGGCCCCGGCGTGGTCGGCGACGCCCCCGCCGCGATGGTGCTGCCCGCCGCCCTGACCGGCCCCGAACTGGCCCGTCGGCACGCGGCCGGCGCCCGCATCCTGCGCCGCCCCGCCGACGGCGAACTCCCGCCCGGTCACGACCTGTTGTTCACCCTCGACCGGGCCGGCCACCTCCACCCCGCCACCCTGCGCGGCGAGGCCGTCCACCCCGGCCAGGTCACCGAGCGCATCGTCCTCGGCCCGGCCTGAGGGGCCTCTGCCGCTCAGGCGTCGAGGGCGTGCCCGGTCGTCGCGTCCACGTGGGCGGGGACCTCCTCGTGGCGGTCGCCCACGGTCGGGGTCCCGGTCGGCTCGAACAGGAGGATCGCGGCGCCGGACGGCGCGGACGGCTTGTGCTCGGTGCCCGCCGGAACGGTGAAGACCGCTCCCTTCGGGAGCCGGACCGTGCGCTCGCCCCCGGCCTCGCGCAGGGAGATGCGCAGTTCCCCGTCGAGGACCAGGAAGAACTCGTCGGTGTCGTCGTGGACGTGCCAGACGTGTTCGCCCTCGACCTTGGCGATCCGGACGTCGTAGTCGTTGACGTGCGTGACGATGCGCGGGCTCCACAGCGCGTCGAAGGAGGACAGGGCCCGGGCGAGGGAGATCGGCTGGTTGCTCATGGCCCCATCCTCGGCCGTTCCACCGGGGCGGGGTGAGTGCTAGGAATCGCACATGGCGAAAGATTCCTCGCGGCACCCGGCCCGGACGCCGGGCCCGCACCGGGTGGTCGTGATCGTGGACGAGAACTCGAACCCGTTCGAACTCAGTTGCGCGATCGAAGTGTTCGGTCTGCGCAGGCCCGAGATCGGCCGCGAGCTCTACGACTTCCGGCTCTGCTCCCCCGAGCCCTCCGTCACGATGCGGGACGGGTTCTTCACCCTCGGCGGGGTCGCCGGCCTGGAGGCGGCCGACGCGGCGGACACCCTGATCGTCCCCAACCGCCCCGACGTGGAAGCCCCCCGCCGGCCCGCGGTCCTGGACGCCGTCCGGCGGGCCCACGCGCGCGGCGCCCGCCTGCTCGGCTTCTGCAGCGGCGCCTTCACCCTGGCCGAGGCCGGTGTCCTCGACGGGCGCCGGGCCGCGGTCCACTGGCAGTGGGCGGACTCCTTCCGCTCCCGCTTCCCCACCGTCCACCTCGAACCGGACGTGCTGTTCGTGGACGACGGTGACATCCTCACCGCTGCCGGGAGCGCCGCCGCCCTCGACCTCGGTCTGTACGTCGTCCGCTGCGACCACGGCGCCGAGGTCGCGAACTCCGTCAGCCGGAGACTGGTCTTCGCGGCCCACCGCGACGGCGGCCAGCGGCAGTTCGTCGAACGCCCGGTGCCCGACGTCCCCGACGCGTCGCTGGCACCGGTGCTGGCCTGGGCGCAGGAACGGCTCGACGCGCCGCTCGCGGTGGCGGACCTCGCGGCGCGAGCGGCGGTCAGCCCGGCGACCCTGCACCGTCGCTTCCGGCGGGAGCTGGGCACGACCCCGCTGGCGTGGCTCACCGGGGAACGGCTCGCCCTGGCCTGCCGACTGATCGAGCAGGGCGAACCGCGCCTCGACGTGGTCGCCCGGCTGAGCGGCCTGGGCACCGCGGCCAACATGCGCGCGCTGATGCGCCGCACCACGGGCGTCACCCCGTCCGCGTACCGACGGCGCTTCGGGCCCGGAACGCACTGACGCCCCGGCCGGACGGACCGGGGGGAGCGGATGGCCCGGACGGAACAGGCGGGCCAGGCGGAGCAGGCGGACAGGCGGAGCAGGCGGGACGGGCAGAGCAGGCAGGGCAGGCGGAGCGGGCGGGCCGGTTCACCCGGCCGACACGGTGTCGCGCCACCACGCGTAACAGCGCTCGGGTAGCGTCCGAGCGCCGCTCCCCTTTTTCCGAAAGCCTTCCCGGAGGGATCCCGTCCGATGACCACCGCCACCGCCGACCTCGACGACCTCGCCGCCTTCCTGCGGGCCCAGGGCCTGGACCCGCACGGCCTGGACGAGCCCGGCACCCTGCTGTGGACCGTCCGGGACGCCAGCGGCCCGACCGCCAGCGCCGCCCTGGAGCTCGCCGGTCCGGCCGCCCTGCTGCGCAGCGTCGCCGTCCGGCCGGACCGGCGCGGCAGCGGCACCGCCCGCCGGCTGGTCGAGGACGTGCTGGCCGAGGCGGCCGCGGGCGGCATCCGCCGGGTCTACCTGTTCTCCACCGACGCGGGCGCGTTCTGGCGGCGCCTCGGCTTCCGCGAGGTGCCCGTCCCGGAGGCCGCCGACGCGCTGGCCGCCGCCCCGCAGGTCCGCCAGTACCTCGCGGACGGCTCGCTGGCCGCCGAGGTCGCCTGGTGCCGCGACCTGGCGACCTCCTGACGGCCCCTCGGACGTACCCGGTACGTTGACGGGCATGGCCGAACCGTCGACCGCGCCCGCGCCGCCGCCCTGGCCGCCCGCCCCGATCCGGACCGCCCGCCTGCTGCTGCGCGAGCCGGAGGCCCGGGACCGGGCGGCGATCGTCGAGCCGTTCACCCCAGCAGGACCGGGTTGGTGAGCGCCAGCGCCCGCCCGTCCGGGCGGCGCACCTCGACCCGGACGAAGGCCGTCCGTTCGGCGTCCGTGCTCCAGCGCACCAGCTCCCCGGCCGGGGCCCGGTGCTCCTTGCCGCGTTCGGTGCGGAAGTGCACCGTGCAGCCGTCGGGGAGGCCGGAGAGCCGCACCAGCAGCTCGACCGGACGGCCCGCGGTGGCCAGGCGTTCGCCGATCCCGGCGGTGCGCCCGGCCGCCTCTGCGGTGAACTCCAGTCGTACGGCGGCGGATTCGGCGATCCAGCTGCGTCCGGCCCGGACGGCGGCGAGGATCGCGGGGGCGCTCAGTTCCTCGGCGTGCACGACGGTCTGCGGGGTACCGAGCTGGCCGGGCAGGTGGGTGTCGCTGCTGCCGACGGCGGGCTGCCAGCGGCCGGTGCGGGTGCCCGCGCCGAGGCGGCGGCCCCACTCGGCGAGCGCGGCCTCGTTGTCGGCGTTCCACGGCAGGTCGGCGGACCACTGCCCGTTCCACACCTCGACGGCGTCGAAGAGCTCCAACGGGTACGCCAACTCCCCGCCGGGGTAGGGCGCGTGGGGGTGCGCGGCGACGCACAGGCCGCCCGTCGCGCGCACCCCGCGCAGTTCCTGGTCGACGGCCGGATCCCCCAACCGGTGGCGGTGGTCGGCAAGTTGGCCGGGGGCCAGACCGAGTGCGAGCCAGTGGCCGGTGCGGGTGGTGACCTCCTGGCCGAGGATCACCAGTAGGTCGTCGCCCCCCACCTCACCCCAACTCCCGGGCTCGGCAGGCGAGTCGTGCTCGGTGGTGGCGAGGAAGTCGAGCCCGGCGGCGCGGGCGGCCGCGGCCAGTTCGGCGGGGGTGAGTCCGCCGTCGGAGTGCACCGAGTGCACGTGCAGGTCGCCCCGGTACCAGCCGGGGCCGCGTCCGGGCAGCCGGGTCGGTGGATAGTCCATGATCGCCTCCTGGAGGCTCCAACGGACGCGTGGCGGAGGGGAGTTCCGGCGGCGCTTCAGCCCACGGCGAACCAGGGCGAGGGGTGGTCGGCGAGCGCCTTCTCCAGCAGCAGGGTGTCGTTCGGGGCCAGCGGCGGCAGGTCGTCCAGCGGGAACCAGGCGACCGCGAGCGACTCCTCGTCGCCGACCACCGCCTCGCCGGACAGCGGGCGGCAGCGGAAGGCGACGTCCAGGTACTGCACCTGGTCGCCGTTGGCGCAGGCGAAGGCGGGCAGGGTGTGCACGCTGGTGATCCGCTCGGGGAGGACGGTGACGCCGGTCTCCTCCAGCACCTCGCGCACCACGGTGTCGGCGGGCTGCTCGCCGGGCTCCACGATGCCGTGCAGCAGGGCCCAACGGCCGGTGTCGGAGCGGCGGTTGAGCAGGATCCGACCGTCGTCGACCACTACCGCGGTGATGCCGGACAGCCACAGCGGGGCGTGGCCGATGTGTTCGCGCAGGTCCAGGATGAATTGCGGAGTAGGCATACCGTGCACTGTAGTGCGCACCCGTCCGTTCCCGGCGGAGGTCGGGAACGCAGCGGCGGGGGCCCGCCTTTCTGTTCGTTTCACGGCCGCCGCCCCGCCCCGCCCGGCTCCCGCCCGCGCCGTCCGGCGGCGCCGACCTGCGCCGTTCCCCGGGAGCGCCCCCGGTCCGCGCCCGCTGCGGGTCGGCCCGCCGTCCGGCCGCCTTGACCCGCGGCGCGCGCGGCGGCCCACAATGCTGCCTGCTTCCGCCCCGGCCCGGACCGGCCCCCGCACCCGCCGAGCGACCCAGGAGAGCGCCGTGACCCCAGTGCCGCAGGACCCCTCGACCGACCGGACGGCGTCCCCCCGCCGACGGACCGTACTGGCGGCGCTCGGCGCCCTCCCGGTGCTCGCCGCGACGGCGGGGGCGGCAACGGCGGCAACGACAGCGACGACGGCGGCCGGTACGGCGGTGCTGATCGACCCGTCGGTGCGGCGCCAGAGCATCCGGGGCTTCGGCGGCATGAACCACCCGCTCTGGGCCGGGGACCTGACGGCCGACCAGCGCGAGACCGCGTTCGGCAACGGCCCGGGCCAGCTGGGCTTCACCGTGCTGCGGATCCACGTCGACGAGGACCGGGCGAACTGGAGCCGCGAGGTGGCGACCGCGAAGCGGGCCGCCGCGCTGGGCGCGATCGTCTTCGCCTCGCCCTGGAACCCGCCGGCCGCCATGGTGGAGACCTTCGTCCGCGGCAGCCAGACCAACGCCCGGCGGCTGCGCCACGACATGTACGGCGCCTACGCCCAGCACCTGGAGGACTTCCGGGTGTTCATGGCGGACAACGGGGTCGAGCTGTACGCCGTCTCGGTGCAGAACGAGCCCGACTACGCGCAGGACTGGACGTGGTGGACGTCCGACGAGATCGTCCGCTTCCTGCGTGAGAACGCGGGCGCGATCGGCACCCGGGTGATCGCCCCGGAGTCCTTCCAGTACGTGAAGGCCCTCTCCGACCCGGTCCTGAACGACCCGGTGGCGCTCGCCAACCTGGACGTCCTCGGGGCGCACCTGTACGGCACCTCGTTCGCGAACTTCCCGTACCCGCTGTTCCAGCAGAAGGGGCAGGGCAAGGAGCTGTGGATGACGGAGGTGTACTACCCCAACAGCTCGGACTCCGCGGACCTGTGGCCGCAGGCGCTCGGCGTCGGCGAGCACATGCACCACGCGCTGGTGGACGGCGGTTTCCAGGCGTACGTGTGGTGGTACATCCGGCGCGGCTACGGGCCGATGCGCGAGGACGGGCAGATCAGCAAGCGCGGCGCGGTGATGGCGCACTTCGCGAAGTTCGTCCGCCCCGGGCACGTGCGGCTGGACGCGCCCGCGAACCCGCAGGCGAACGTGTGGACCTCGGCGTACCAGGGCGGCTCCGCGGTGACCGTGGTGGCCGTCAACCAGGGCGCCGCGGCGGTGAGCCAGCAGTTCACCCTGGCGGGCGGCACCGGGTTCACGGTGTCCGCCTGGGTGACGGACGCCACCAGGACGCTGGCGGCCCAGGCCGGTCCCGCCCAGGCGGGCGGGTCGTTCACGGCGACGCTGCCCGCGCAGAGCGTCACCACCTTCGTCCTCACCCCCGGCGGGACCGAGCCGATGCCGCCGACCGCGCCCGGCGCGCCGGTGGCCGAGGCGGTCACGGCGGGCTCGGCCACGCTGTCCTGGGCGGCGTCGACCGACGACACCGGGGTCGCCAGGTACGACGTGGTGCGGGTGGACGCCGCCGGCGAGACGGTGGTCGCCTCGACCACCACCACCCGGGCCACCGTGACCGGCCTGGCCGCCGGCACCGCGTACGCCTTCGCGGTCTACGCCTTCGACCCGCCGGGCAACCGTTCGCAGCGCTCCGCGACCGTCGCGGTCACCACCCCGGCCGCCCCGGCGGGCGGCTGCGGGGTCGACTACCGGGTGACCAACAGTTGGGGCGGCGGGTTCCAGGGCGAGATCACCGTCCGCAACACCGGCACGACCGCGCTGTCCGGCTGGACGCTGTCCTTCGCGTTCACCGCCGGGCAGGTGATCGGCCAGATGTGGGGCGGCACCGCGACGCAGAGCGGGGGCGCGGTGAGCGTGGCCCCGGCGGACTACACCCGGACGGTCCCGGCCGGCGGCTCGATCACCCTCGGCTTCATCGCCACCCAGGGCGCCACCAACCCGGCCCCGGCGACCTTCGTGCTGAACGGCGCCGCCTGCGGAGGGAGTTGACCGCCCCGGCGGCCGGAACCCTGGATCAGGAACTCCTGGGCCGAGAAGTAGTAGTACGGCGTTCGACCGGCCGGGGCGCCGGAGAACGCGGACGCCGCCGCGGTCCGCCCCTCGGAAGGGGGCGGGCCGCGGCGGCGTCAGTGCTGCGTGCCGTGCCGGGGCGTCAGGCCAGGGTGGCGAGCGCGTCGTTGAGGGTCTTCGACGGGCGCATCACGGCGGCGGCCTTGGCCGGGTCGGGCTGGTAGTAGCCGCCGAGCTCGGCGGGCTGGCCCTGGACGGCGATCAGCTCGTCGACGATGGCCTGCTCCTGCTCGGCCAGGGTCGCGGCGAGCGGGGCGAACGCGGCGGCCAGCGCGGCGTCCTCGGTCTGGGCGGCCAGCTCCTGGGCCCAGTACAGGGCCAGGTAGAAGTGGCTGCCGCGGTTGTCGATGCCGCCGAGGCGGCGCGAGGGCGACTTGTCCTCGTTGAGGAAGGTGCCGGTGGCGCGGTCCAGGGTGTCGGCGAGGACCTGGGCGCCGGCGTTGCCGGTGGTGGTGGCCAGGTGCTCGAAGGAGGCGGCCAGCGCGAAGAACTCGCCGAGCGAGTCCCAGCGCAGGTAGTTCTCCTTGACCAGCTGCTGGACGTGCTTGGGGGCGGAGCCGCCGGCGCCGGTCTCGAACAGGCCGCCGCCCGCCATCAGCGGGACGACCGACAGCATCTTGGCGCTGGTGCCCAGCTCCAGGATCGGGAACAGGTCGGTCAGGTAGTCGCGCAGCACGTTGCCGGTGACGGAGATGGTGTTCTCACCGCGGCGGATGCGCTCCAGGGAGAGCTTGGTGGCCTCGACGGGGGTGAGGATCTGGATGTCCAGGCCCTCGGTGTCGTGCTCGGGCAGGTACGCCTTGACCTTCTCGATCAGCACGGCGTCGTGGGCGCGGTCGGCGTCCAGCCAGAACACGGCCGGGTCGCCGGTGGCGCGGGCGCGGGTGACGGCCAGCTTGACCCAGTCCTGGATCGGCAGGTCCTTGGTCTGGCAGGCGCGGAACACGTCGCCGGGGGCGACGGCCTGCTCCAGGACGGTCTCGCCGTCGGCGTCGACCAGGCGGACGGTGCCGGCGGCGGCGATCTCGAAGGTCTTGTCGTGGCTGCCGTACTCCTCGGCGGCCTGGGCCATCAGGCCGACGTTCGGGACCGAGCCGATGGTGGCCGGGTCGAGGGCGCCGTGGGCGCGGCAGTCGTCGATGGTGGCCTGGTAGACGCCCGCGTAGGAGCTGTCCGGGATGACGGCGAGGGTGTCGGCCTCGTTGCCGTCCGGGCCCCACATGTGGCCGGAGGTGCGGATCATGGCCGGCATCGAGGCGTCGACGATGACGTCGCTGGGGACGTGCAGGTTGGTGATGCCCTTGTCGGAGTCGACCATGGCCAGGGCCGGGCCGTCGGCGATCTCGGCGTCGAAGGACGCCTTGATCTCGGCGCCGTTGGGGAGCTTGTCCAGGCCGGCCAGGATGCCGCCGAGGCCGTTGTTCGGGTTGAGACCGGCGGCGGCCAGGTCGGCGCCGAACGCGGCGAAGGTCTTCGGGAAGAAGGCGCGGACCACGTGGCCGAACAGGATCGGGTCGGAGACCTTCATCATGGTGGCCTTGAGGTGCACCGAGAACAGCACGCCCTCGGCCTTGGCGCGGGCGACCTGCGCGGCCAGGAACTCGTTCAGGGCGGCGGCGCGCATCACCGAGGCGTCGACGACCTCGCCGGCCAGCACCGGGACCTTCTCGCGCAGCACGGTGACGGTGCCGTCCTCGGCGACCAGCTCGATGCGCAGCGCGCCGTCGGCGGCGATCACGGTGGACTTCTCGGTGGAGCGGAAGTCGTTGGCGCCCATGGTGGCGACGTTGGTCTTGGAGTCGGCCGACCAGGCGCCCATCCGGTGCGGGTGGGTCTTGGCGTAGTTCTTGACCGACAGCGGGGCGCGGCGGTCGGAGTTGCCCTCGCGCAGGACCGGGTTGACGGCGGAGCCCTTGACCTTGTCGTAGCGGGCGCGGACGTCGCGCTCCTCGTCGGTCTGCGGCTCGTCCGGGTACTCGGGCAGGGCGTAGCCCTGGGCCTGCAGCTCGGCGATGGCGGCCTTGAGCTGCGGGATGGAGGCCGAGATGTTCGGCAGCTTGATGATGTTGGCGCCGGGGGTCTTGGCCAGCTCGCCGAGCTCGGCGAGGGCGTCCGCGATGCGCTGGTCCTCCTGGAGGTACTCCGGGAAGACGGCGATGATCCGACCGGCCAGCGAGATGTCGCGGGTCTCCACGCTCACGCCGGCGGTGGCGGCGTACGCCTGGACGACCGGCAGGAACGAGTACGTGGCGAGGGCGGGTGCCTCGTCCGTGTGGGTGTAGATGATGGTCGAGTCAGTCACCGTAGCTCCAGCTTCCACGTCTGCAACGTCTTGACGTCAAGATATCTCGACTCGGGGGGATCTCCGCAACCAACCCCCCGGTCGGCGGCTCATTCGGCCTCGGCCCGGGCGGCGATGTTGCGGGCCATCCCGCCGAAGACGACCGCGTGGAACGGGGCGACCGACCACCAGTACGCCTGGCCGGCCAGGCCGTGCGGGTGGAACAGGGCGCGCTGGCGGTAGCGGGAGCCGGTGCCCTCGGGGGTGACGGTCAGTTCCAGCCAGGCGAGGCCCGGCAGCCGCATCTCGGCGCGCAGCCGCAGCAGCCGGCCGGGTTCGATCTCCTCGACCCGCCAGAAGTCCAGCGAGTCGCCGACCCGCAGCCGTCCGGGCGAGCGGCGGCCGCGGCGCAGTCCGACGCCGCCGGCCAGCCGGTCGAGCGCGCCGCGGACGGCCCAGGCGAGCGGGAAGGAGTACCAGCCGTGCTCGCCGCCGATGCCCTCGACCACCCGCCACAGCGCCTCGGGGGGCGCGGCGACGTGCCGTTCCCGGACGTCCCGGTAGAGGCTGCCGCCGGCCCAGTCGGGGTCGGTGGGCAGCGGGTCGCTGGGGGCGCCGGGCAGCGAGGCGGAGGACCAGCGGGTGTCCACCTCGTCGTCGCGGATCCGGCGCAGCGCGAGTTCGACGGCGCGGTCGAAGCCGATCGGGCCGCCGGGCGGGTCGGGGATCCACCGGTCCAGGTCCCGTTCGGAGCGGACCACCTCGTGCCGCAGCGACTCGACCAGCGGCCGGGCCAGGCCGCTGGGGACGGGGGTGACCAGGCCGACCCAGTGCGAGGACAGGTGGGGGGTGAGCACCGGCACCGAGACGATCAGTCGGCGGCGCAGGCCGGCCAGCCGGGCGTAGCGCTGCATCATGGCGCGGTAGGTGAGCACCTCGGGGCCGCCGACGTCGAAGGCCCGGTCGGTGGCGGGGTCGTCGGGCAGGTGGGCGGCGCCGAGCAGCAGCCGCAGCACGTCGCGGACGGCGATCGGCTGGATCCGGGTGTCGACCCAGCGCGGGGTGACCATCACGGGGAGGCGCTCGGTGAGGTGCCGGAGCATCTCGAAGGAGGCCGAGCCGGAGCCGATCACCACGGCGGCGCGCAGTTCGGTGACGGGCGTGCCGCCCTCGCGCAGGGCCCGGCCGGTGGCGACCCGGGAGCGCAGGTGCGGGGAGAGCCGGCCCTCGGGCAGGTCGGGCGGGACGAGGCCGCCGAGGTAGACGATCCGCCGGACGCCGGCCCGGGCGGCGGCCAGGCCGAAGGCCCGGGCGGCGTCCCGGTCGACGCGTTCGAAGTCGGGCCCGCTGCCGAGCGAGTGCACCAGGTAGTAGGCGACCTCGACGCCGTCGAAGGCCCCCTCCAGGGTGGCCGGACGGGTGACGTCGCCGGTGGCGGTCTCCACGGCGGCCCGCCAGGGGTGGTCGCGCAGCCGGGCCGGGTCGCGCACCAGGCAGCGCACCTTGGCGCCGTCGGCCAGCAGTTCGGGCACCAGTCGCCCGCCGAGGTACCCGGTGGCACCGGTCACCAGACATCGCACGCCGCGTTCTCCCGTCCTCGTGCTCCGGCCCCCTCCGGTTCTTCGGCGCCGGGCCGCTGCCGGATCGTTCCTTCCAGCCTCGGCCACCGGTGGACGCAGTGCCAAGCGGGTGTGGACCGGGTGCCAACTCGGCCGGCCGGAACGGGGCTAGGTTGGGCGTCGTTCAGGGAAGAACCCCGCGCTCCAGGGGGTTCCGGAGCGCTCTCGATGTGGCGGGGGCCCGTTCCGGGGCCGGAGCGCGGACGTGGAAGAACCCGTGCTCCACGGGGGTTCCGGGACGCTCTCGATGTGGCGGGGGCCCGTTCCGGAGCCGGAGCGCGGACGTGTCGCGGGCGGGTCCCCACCCCGTCCGCACAGGCAGGTCGCCGGTCCGGGCAGCGCTTCCCCAGCGTGGCTGTCCGGGCCGGCGCGCTGCGTGCTTCCCGGGGTCGTGCGTCCCCCGACCCCGGATCCGACCTCCGCCCCGGCGCCGGTCCCGGCTCAGTGCCGCCGGGCGGTCCGGATGCTGCGCCCGGTGACGGTGCTCGGGGTCAGCCTGACCCAGCGGCCGTGCGCGGGCGGCTTGGGCAGTTCGGCGAGCAGGGCCGGCTCGGTGACGTACTCCAGCGGGCCGATCATCAGCACGCTCCAGCCCTCGCGCAGGTCCCGGTCGGCGCGGTCCACCTCGAAGGCGGCGTCGCCGCCCGGCCCGGGCGCCAGGGCGCCGTCCCCGGTGGTGCGGTACAGGACGGTGTGCTCGTGCACCAGGTAGCCGACGGGGCGCACCACGGGGCCCCCGGGGCCGGTGCGGGCGATCCGGCCGAGGCCGCCCGCGCCGATGCGCTGCCAGCACTCGGCGACGCCGAGTTCGCCCAGGACGGGCGGCCCGGCCAGCGCGGGGCCGTCGGCACGGGCGGCCGCGGCCCGTTCGGCGGGCCGGCCGGCCACCAGTTCCTCGTACTCCAGGCCGAGGACCGCGGACAGCCGCAGCAGGGCGGGCGGGTCGAAGCCGGGCCCGAGTTCCAGGACGCGGTGCAGGTAGGCGGTCGACATGCCCGCCTTCGCCGCTGCTTGCGCCTCGGTGAGCCCGAGGTCGGCGAGGCGGTCCGTGAAGCGGCGGATGAGCGCGGCCGCGGGCGCGGGTGCGTGTTCGGTGGTCACTTCGGACACCTCCCGGGGGTCTTCGCTCCGGCCGGTGCGGGTGGTGGTTCCTCCCGATTCGTCCGGTCGGCACCTCCATGGTGCGTGACCGGGGGCCCGCTCCGGCAGGGGCCTTGGACCCGAACCGGACGACCGAACTCCGGTACGGGGGCCGGAACCGGGACCAACGGCCCCCTCCGCCGGGTCCGCCGACCCTGGCGGGCCCGGGCGGGCGGGGGCAGAGTGGGCCACGACCCCGACACCGGGCGATGGGGGCCCGCGGGGACTCGCACAGGGAAGGCACTGCCATGACTCGTCCCGTTCTCGCCGCTGTGGACGCCTCCGTCCGCAGTCGGGCCGCCGCGCACTGGGCCGCTCAGGAGGCGGGCCGGCGCGGAGCCCCGCTGCGGCTCCTGCACGCCTGGCCCTACCTGGGCCGGAAGGCGAACGACCTGGTGAAGGCCGACGACCTGGAGAGCGGCGCGCGGACCATGCTGGGCGACGTCGCCAAGGAGCTGGAGGCCGCCTACCCCGGCCTCGACGTGACCGGCGAGCTGGTGCCGGACGCCGCGATCGACGGGCTGACCGGGGCCGCCGAGCAGGGCGAGCTGCTGGTGATCGGCACCCGCGGCCTGGGCGGCTTCCGCGGGCTGCTGGTCGGTTCGGTCAGCCTCGGCGTGGCGGGCCGTTCGGCCTCCCCGGTGGTGCTGGTCCGCGAGGGCCGCCCCGACCCGGTCTCGCCCGAGCCCGAGGTGGCGGTCGGCCTGGACGCGCTGGAGCCGGACGGGGCCGTGCTGGAGTTCGCCTTCGAGGCGGCCCGGCTGCGCGGCGCCCGGGTCCGGGTGGTGCACGGCTGGGAGCTGCCGCCCGCCTACGGGTACGCCGGGTGGATCCCGGTGGAGACCGAGCAGCAGGAGCTCGGCGCGCTGGCGGCCGGGATGGTCGCCGAGGCGGTCGCCCCGTGGCGGGAGAAGTACCCGCGCACGCTCGTGCTGGAGGACGTCCGCACCGGGGGCGGCGCGGCCGCGCTGGTCGAGGCGTCCGAGCAGGCCGACCTGGTGGTGGTCGGCCGCCGCCGGCGCACCCTGGGCCTGGGCAGCAAGCTCGGCTCGGTCGCCCACGCGGTGATCCACCACGCGCACGCGCCGGTCGCGGTCGTCCCGCACGACTGAGCCCGGCCCGCCGGTTCCGGCCGCCCCGCTGCCGCCGCCTCCTCGGCGGCAGCGGGGCGGTCGGTCGTTCCGGGGTCCTCCGGCGCCGCCGGGCGCCCGGCTCAGGAGTCGAAGCGGAAGGCCAGCAGCGTGGCGTCGTCCTCCGACAGCGGGCCGGACATCTCGTGCACCACCTCGTCCACGAGTTCCTGCAGGTCGGGGCCGGTCGCGCAGTCCGTGACGGCGTGCGTGCGGACCGCCTCGCACAGGGCCTCCAGGCGGACGTCGATGTCCTGGTCGCGGCGCTCGATCAGGCCGTCGGTGTACAGCAGGACGGTGTCGCCCGGGCGGACGCGGGTCTCCACCGCCCGGTAGACGACGTCGGGCAGCACGCCCAGCGGCGGGCCGGTCTCCGTCCGCATCGGGGCGACCCGGCCCGCGCGCAGCAGGACCGGCGGCGGGTGGCCGGCGCAGATCCAGCGCAGCAGGCGGCGGGCGGGGTAGTAGCGGGCGACCACCGCGGTGGCGGTGGCCTCGTCGCCCTCGTCGCAGGCGATCTTGTTGAGCCAGCCGCCGAGCGACTCCACCAGCGCGCCGGTGAACGCCAGGCCGGCCAGCGCGTGCCGCAGCGTCGACATCAGGGCGACCGCGTCCAGGCCGTGCCCGCGCGCGTCGCCGACCGCCAGCAGCACCTGCCCGTCCGGGAGTTGGCGGACCTTGAACCAGTCGCCGCCGACCCCGCCCTCGGCCGGGCGGTAGGCGACGGCGGTGCTGACGCCGAGCCCGGTGAGGAGCGCGAAGTGCGGCTGCAGGGCGTCCTGCAGGCGCTGGACGACGTGGTGCTCGGTGTCGGCGCGGCGGGCCTGCCGCTCGGTCTCCTCCTGCTGCTCGCGCAGCCGCCGCCGGCTCTCCCACAGCTCGGTGACGTCCTGCAGCACCGCCCGCAGGCCCTCGACCGGACCGCCCTCCTCGCGCAGCGCCTCGGCGACCAGCCGGACCCGGCGCGGGCGGCCCACCCCGTACAGCTCGGTCAGCACGTCGATGTCCTCGCCGGTGGCCAGCAGCCGTTCGAGGTCCCGGTACAGCGCGGGGCGGGCGGTCTCGGTGACCCGGCGCAGCGCCCGGCCGGCCGGGACGGTGTCGGTCCCGGGGGCGAGGCCGAGCAGCACGGCGAGGCCGGGCGAGATGTCGAGCCGGCCGTCGGGCAGGCTCCACTCGGCCCAGCCGACCCGGGCGATGCGCTGCGCGGCGCGGGCGATCTCCTCGGTGCGGTCGTCGGGCCACACCAGCAGCAGCCGCCGCCCCAGCCGGTGCACGGTCACCCGCTCGTGCCGGGCGCGGGTGGAACCGTCGGACATCGTGTGCAGCCAGCGCACCGGCACCGCGCGGGCCGCGTACCCGGTGCCCAGCACCTCGGCGACGGTGTCCGCGAACGCCGCCGTCCACAGGCCCGGGTACGCCTCGCGCAGCGAGACGCCGCGCCCCTCGGGGGCGTCGCGGTGCACCTGGCCCGGGTGGTACGGGTTGCGGACGGCGGCCTCGTTGACGATCACCGCGGCCAGGTCGCGGACGCCGCCGGCCCCGTCCAGCACCGGTTCGGCCAGTACGGCGGCCTGCGGGAGGGCGTCCAGCAGGTGGTGCAGGTCGAGGTCGGGCGGGCGGGCCAGGTCCGGGTCGAGGTGGACCTCCGGGACGAGCGGCGGCGGCCCGGCCGGTTCGGCGGGCCGGGTCCGGCGGTGCTCGGCCCGCAACCGCTCGACGGTGCGGCGCAGGGCCTCGCCCCGATCGGCCTGCTCCGGTCGCCCGTACACGCCCGACCCGCTCCCTCCGCTCGGCGCCGCCCGCCCTCCGCTCGGCGCCGCCCGTCCGGCGCCGCCCGTCCGGCGCTGCCCGCTCGGCGTTCTCCGCCACTTTTCCGGCCGCCCCCTCCGGCGGCGACCCCGGCGGACCGGACGGGTGAGCCCCCGCGGGCTGCTTTTCCTCCGCTTTGCCCCCGCTTTCCCTCCACCTTTCCCTCCGCCTTTCACTCCGCCTTTCCCTCCGGCCCTGTCGCCGCCTCTCCCCCGGCCCGGGCTGACGCGGTGTCACGTCCGTCGCCGTTCTCCGCCCGGACCGGGAACCCGCTGATCAGACGGGCCGTTACCGTCTCTGAACGATCATCGGTCACAGTGGAGGAGCAGCAATGTCGACGGCCTTGGCCAAGGGCGGGAACGTCCCGGTGATCCGGGACGGCAACGGCCCGGCGACGGTGGTGGTCGGCCTCGGGTGGGGGGCCGCGGACGCGTACGACCTGGACGCGAACGCGCTGCTCTGCGACGAGGACGGCCGGGCGCTGTCCGACGGGCACTTCGTCTTCTTCAACAACCTGACCAGCCCCGACGGCGCGGTCACCCACCTCGGCGCGCCGGGCGACGGCACCGACCGCGAGCAGCTCGCCGTCGACCTGCTCGACGTCGAGGAGGCGGTGCGCCGGATCGTCTTCACGGTGGCGATCTACCAGGCCGACGAGCGCCGCCAGTCCTTCGGCTCGGTCACCGGGGCGTACGTCCGGCTGGCCGACCCGGCGGGCGTCGAGCTGGCCCGCTACGAGCTGGGCCCGGAGCTGACCGCGGAGACCGCCGTGGTCTTCGGCGAGCTGTACCGGCACGGCGGCGGCTGGAAGTTCCGCGCCATCGGCCAGGGCTACACCTCCGGCCTGGCGGGCATCGCCACGGACTTCGGGGTGGCCGCACTGGCCCCGGCCGCCGCGCCCGCCGCGCCCGCCGCGCTGCCGGTGCCGCCCGCGCCGCCGAGCGCGCCGCCCGTGCTCGCCGCACCGGCCCCCGCCGTCCCCGCCGTCCCGGCCGTGCCCGCCGCCGCGCCGGAGGTCCGGTCCGACTGCTTCTTCGACCCGGTGCACGGCCCGGCCGGGGCCGAGGTGCTGTGGTCCCCGCAGTGGGGCGCGCCGCGGCCGGTCCGGGCCTGCCCGGCCTGCGCCCAGCGGGTGCGCACCACCGCGCCGCCGTACTACGCCGAACCCGCCGCCGTCGGCTACCCGCCCACCATGGCCGGCCAGCCCCAGCCGGGCTACCCCCCGTACGGCCACCCCCAGCAGCACGGCTACGACCACCACCCGCACGAGCAGCAGGGCGGCGGCCGCCGCTTCGGCACCGGCGCGATGATCGGCGCGGGCGCGGCGGGCCTGGTCGGCGGCGCCCTGCTGTACGAGGCCCTCGACGACGACACGCCCGACGTGGTGGTCAACAACTACTACGAGGACTGATCCGGCCGCCCCGCCCGGTCCCGTCCGCTCAGCCCCCGGCCGTCTCGGTCGCTTCGGCCAGGTAGCGGGCCACCGGGCCCAGGGTCAGCAGCCCGCTGGCCGCCCCGGCGTGCTCGGCCCGGGCGCCGCGCAGCGCCTCGGCGGCCCGGGCCGCCGGGGCGGGTCGTCCCAGCCGGGCGGCGGCCCGGACGGTCAGGCACCACAGGGCTTCCTGGAGGTGGTCGGGCGGAGGGTCGGGCAGCGCGGCGAGCGCGGCGGCGGCCTCCGTCCGGCGCTCCTGCGCGAGCAGGACGTGCGGGCGGGCCCAGGGCAGGTAGGGCCCCCAGTCCAGCCGCGGGTCGACCAGGGCGGGCCGCCCGTGCAACAGGCGCAGCCCGAGCAGGGCGAGCGGGAGCAGGCCGCGGTGCAGGCCGGGCATCCCGGCGGTGCGCAGGGCCGCCGCGGCCTCCCGGTAGCGGGCGGCGGCCTCGGCGGCGGTCGGCCCGCCGGGGCGGGTGCTGCGTTCGGCGGCGGCCCGGGCCCGGAACCACCCGGTGAGGACGCCGACCAGCGGCGCCTCGACGGTGGCGGCGAGCCGTTCGGCGGCCCGCGCGTGCTCGGCGGCGGCGTCCAGGTCGCCGAGCGCGGAGGCGGACTGCAGGCGGACCAGCCGGCCGAGGACCGCGAAGTGCGGCAGGTCGTGCCGGGTCGCCAGGTCGAGGATCTCGGCGCCGGTGCGGTCCCGGTCGGGGGCCAGGCCGGGGCGGCCGAAGGACTGCAGGAACACCCCGTTGAGGGCGAACGCCAGCAGCGCCGGATCGCCCGCGCGCCGGGCCAGTTCCTCGGCCCGGCGGGCCGCCCACCCGGCGCGGCGCAACCGCTGCGGCGTCAGGTCGGCGCTGCGGCTCTCCACCGCGACGGTGGCCAGCAGCCGGGCGGCGACCGCGTCGGGGGCGTCCGGGCCGAGCGCGGCGAGGGTCCGTTCGGCGGCCTCGACCACGGCCCGGGACTGCTCGGCGTCGTCGGCCCGGCTCCACAGCGCGGGGACGTCGTAGGCGCCGATGACCCGGGCGGTCAGCTCGGGGTCGCCGGTGCGCTCGGCGGCGTGGATCGCGGCGAGCCGGTCGCGCCGGGCGTGCAACAGGGCGTCACCGCCGGCCAGCGAGAGGGTGCGGGCGAGGTCGACGGTGGTGCGCGGGCCGAGCCGGCCGCCGGGCACGCCCCAGGCGGCGGGCGGCCGCCCGGGCGGGGCGCTGCCGGTGAGGATGTCCGCCTCCAGGCGCTGGAGTTCCGCGCCCGGGTCCAGGCCGAGCCGTTCGCCGAGCAGGGTGCGGGCGCGGCGCAGGGCGGCCAGGGCGTCGGCCTGCCGTCCGGCCCGCTGCAGGGCGCGGGCGAGCAGCGCCCAGGCCGGTTCGCGCCACGGGTGCTCGTCGACGTGGGCGCCCAGTTCGGCGGCCAGTTGGGCGGCCGCTCCGGTGCTCCCCGGGGTGCCGGCCGCGGGGTGCGGGGCCGCGTCGAGGAGCAGCCGGGCCCGCAACTCGACCCCGTCCAGCCGCAGTTCCTCCAGTCTGGTGCGCTCGCGCCGGGCCCAGGCCCGGTCGGGCAGGTCGGCGTAGGCGGGGCCGCGCCAGTCGGCGAGGGCGGCGGTGAGTTCGGGGGCGGCGGCGGGGTCGTGCCGGGCGCGGACGAGGGTGTCCTCGAAGCGGTGGGCGTCGACGTCCGCGCGGGGCAGCCGCAGGGCGTAGCCGGTGCCTTCGGTGACCAGCAGGCGGGACGGGGCGCGGGGCGGCCGCTCGGGTTCCAGGGCGCGGCGCAGCGCGCCGACGAAGGTCCGCAGGGCGCCGACGGCGCGGGGCGGCGGGTCGGCCCACAGGTCGTCGACGAGGGTGCCGGCGGGGACCGCCCGTCCTTCGGCGGCGACCAGTCGGGCCAGCACTTCGCGGTGGCGGGGGCCGCCCAGTTCCACCGGGGTTCCGTCCTCGCGCCGGGCCCGGACGGAACCGAGCACGTCGATTCGCATGCCCCCATCCTCCCTCCGGGGCGCCGGGCGGACGGCGGGGCGGGCCGTCCGCCGGCCGGTTGCTGATCGGTTGCTGATCGGCGTCGCCGAGGCTGGTGCGGTCGGTTCCCGATCGAGGAGGAGTCCCGTGGAGACGTTCGACGTTCCCGGTTTCGAAGACGTCCGGTTGCCCGGTGCGGACGGGGTGGAGGTGGCCGCGTGGGTCGGCGGCAGCGGCAGTCCGGTGGTGCTGCTGCACGGTTTCCCGCAGACCCGCCTGATGTGGCGGCACGTCGCCGGGCGGCTCGCCGCCGAGCACACGGTGATCTGCCCCGACCTGCGCGGCTACGGCGACAGCGGGAAGCCCGCGGCCACCGGCCCGGAGGTGTACGCGAAGCGCGCGATGGCCGCCGACGTGGTGGCGCTGGCGGCGGCGCTCGGCCACCGGCGGTTCGCACTGGTCGGGCACGACCGGGGCGCGCTGGTCGCCTTCCGCGCCGGGCTGGACCACCCCGGGGCGGTCACCCACCTGGGCGTCCTCGACGTCGTGCCGACGCTCGACACCTGGGACGTCCTGCACGGCACCTCGGCGGCGGTCGGCTACCACCTCTATCTGATGGCGCAGCCGCCCGGCCTGCCGGAGACGATGATCGCCAACAGCGCGGACGCGTTCTTCGGGTCGTTCCTCGACTCCTGGGCGAACGACCCGGCCGCGCTGCCCCCGCGGGTGCGCGCGGAGTACCTGCGGGCGAGCGCGGCGGCCGTCCCGTCGATCGTCGCGGACTACCGGGCCTCCGCGGGCATCGACGTGCTGCACGACCGGGCCGACCTGGACGCCGGGTCGCGGCTGACCATGCCGGTCACCGTCGTCCAACAGGACTGGGGCGCCCGGCTGGGCTACGACGCGGCCGCGGTCTGGCGGGCCTGGGCCCCCGACCTGGACCACCGGCTGACCCGCGCGGGGCACTTCATGGCCGAGGAGGCCCCCGACGAGATCACCGCGGCCGTCCGGGACCTGCTGGCCCGCTGACCCGCCCGCGGCGCCCCGGCGGGGTCGGGGCGCCGGCGGGCTTCAGCGGCCGATCGGCGGGGCGCCGGTCGCGGCGAGGGACGCCTCCCAGAGCCGGGCGGCCTGTTCGGGGTCGACCGCGTGGTCGCGGACGCCGCCGTCGTCCACCGGGCTGTCGGGGGCGCTGGTCCGGGCGACCTCGCAGTCCTCCAGGTAGAGGCCGCCGCGGCCGTCCAGCAGCGGTGAGACGGCCGCCCACAGCCCGGTCGCCGCGCCCTGCTCGGGGCTCTTGAAGCCGGCCCCGACGACCTCGCCGCGCTCGTTCACCCACCCCCGGTCGACCTGCTCCCGCCGCGTCATCTCCCGCTGCAGCCCGGTGATGATCCTGCCCGGGTGGAGCGCGAACGCCCGGACGCCGTCCTCCCGTCCGAGCGCGTCCAGGTGCACGGCGAACAGCGCGTTGGCGGTCTTGGCCTGGCCGTACGCGAGCCACTTGTCGTAGCCGGTGCGGAAGTGCGGGTCGTGCCAGCGGATGCCGGTCAGCGCGTGCCCGGCCGAACTGCTGACGACCACCCGCGCCCCGCCGGTGGCGGCGGCCGCCGCGACCAGCAGTGGGTGGAGCTCGCAGGCCAGCGCGAAGTGCCCGAAGTGGTTGACCGCCAACTGCCCCTCCCAGCCCGGCCCGAACCGCCGCTCCGGGGTCGCCATCACCCCGGCGACGGCCATCAGCAGGTCCAGCCGGTCGAACCGCTCGCGGATCAGCGCGGCGGCGGAGCGGACGCTGCCGGGGTCGGCCAGGTCCATCGGGACGACCTCGGCGCCGTCCGTCGCCCCCGCCGCGCCCAGGGCGGTCCGGGCGACGTCCGGGCGGCGGGCCGGCACCAGGACCCGGGCCCCGGCGGCCGTCAGGGCCAGGGTGGTGGCCAGGCCCAGCCCCGAGTAGCCGCCGGTCACCACGGCGGTCGTTCCCGAGAGGTCCCGGCCGGCCAGCACCTCCCGGGCGGTGCTGGCGGCGGAGAAGGGCGAACCCAGCGGCTGCTGGAGGGAGTTGGCGGTCGAACCGGTGGCCGGGTCGTTCGTCGCGTGGTTGCTCATGCCGTGGACGCTACGATCTCGACCGCGGTCCAGCTCAAGTCCCGTCCGGGTCCGAGCGGCGGCGCGCCGCCCGGGCCGTGCCGGGTCCGGACCCGGTGGCCGGCGGAGCGGACGGCTGCTCGTCGCGGGCCTCCGGGGTGAGCGCGTCGCGGCGGGCGAGGGCCACCGCCAGCGGCACGCCCAGCCGCTCGGCCGCGCGGCGGCGGGCCCGCACCTGGGCGCGGGTCCGCGGGCGGAACGAGGGGAGCCGGGTGCAGCCGCAGCCGGGCCGGTGGTCGTAGGTCAGCCCCTCCGCGAGCACGGCGGCGACCACCGACCACGCCTTCGTGTCGCGCCGCCGGGGCGCGGCGAAGTCGTGGCCCGCGAAGACGAGTTCACCGCGGCAGCCGGGACAGACCTGCTTCCGGATCGGCCACGGACTGCCCTTGAAGGAGAGCCGGCAGGCGACGCACACGTAGTGCCCGAGGGCACCGTTGGAGGCGTGGTAGCACATGCCGGAGAGGCTACCCGCCGTCCCCGACCGGGCCCGAGCGAATTCCCCGGCCCGGCCGGTCGGCCGTCCGTCCTATGCTTCCCGACCGGGGCCGGAACGGGCCCGACGCCTTCGCGGGCGGTGCGCTGGAGGGGAGGGACGCGCGGCGTGACTGGCACCGGGACGGACGAGGACGGCAGCGGCGGGGCGGGCGCGGCACGGTGGTGGGGCATCGGCGAGGTGGCCGAGCGGACGGGGCTGAGCGTGCACGCGCTGCGCCTCTACGAGCGCGAGGGGCTGCTGGTCGGACCGGTGCGGCGCAGTGCGGGTGGGCGGCGGCAGTACGGCTCGGTCGACGTCGAGTGGCTGCTGATCTGCGTGCGGCTGCGCGAGTCCGACATGCCGCTCGCCGACCTCAAGCGGTTCGCCGCACTGGTCCGCCGCGGGCCGGGCAACGAGGCCGAGCGGCTGCGCCTGCTCGACGCCCACCGGGAGCGGGTGGACGCCCGGATCCGGGCCCTGGAGGAGTGCCGGTCGGTGATCGACCGGAAGGTCGGTGTCTACGCCGACCACCTCGCCCGCGGCGAGGCCGCGGGCCTGTGGGACCCGACGGCCTGAAGCCCCTCCCCCTCGGCGGCTGCGGAACGGCTCGGGCCGGGCGGCCGTCGAGGAGGAACCCGAAGTCGGCGGGGCGGGCTCTTCTTCGCCGCCGCACCCCACGACCGGGTGACCGGACGGGCGGCCCGGGACGGGAGCCGGCCGGGCACCGTCCCGCCCCGGTGGCGCTACGCGTTCGCCCCGGCTCCCGCCCTGCTCCCTTCCGGCTTCCGGCTTCCGGCTTCCGGCTTCCGACCAGGGCCGGGGGCGGGTCGGCGCGGACGGTCACGCCGCCTCGGCCGCCTCGGCCGCCTCCTGGGCGGCGAGGATCTGTCCGGCGTGCCGGACCGCCCAGTCGCCGAGGGCGGCGAGCGGGCCCTCGGCCAGGCTGCCGCCCAGTGCGGAGAGCTCGTAGGACACCGCACGGTCGCCCGGGGCGGTGACGCGGACGATCAGGCCGTTGGCGTGCAGGCGGCGCAGGGTCTGGGTGAGGACCTTGTCGCTGACGCCCGCGACGGCGGCCAGCAGGTCGAGGCGGCGGCGCCGGCCGGCCCGCAGGGCCATCAGCACCACCGGGTCCCAGGTGTGGGCGATCAGTTCGGCGGCCAGGCGTACCGCGCAGTCGGCGGCGAAGGGTTCGCAGTGGTGGTCGTTCACGGTTCCATTCCTACCCGGTCCGGGCCTACCGAACGGTAGGCCCGGGGCTCCTAGCGTGAGGTGCCATCAGGTCCGCACCGGACCATCGTGGTACGAGAAACGGGAGAACGACGTGCAGATCGGCATTCTGGGCACCGGCACGCTGGCCTCGGCACTGGCGGAGGCGTGGGCGGCGAGCGGGCACCGGGTCCTCGTCGGCGGGCGTTCGCGGGACAAGGCGCTGGCGATCGCCGACCGGCTGGGCGACGCGGTGCGGGCGGTCGAGCCCGCGGAGGTGGCGGGGGCGAGCGGCGCGGTGGTCGTCGCGGTGTCCTGGGAGGGGCTCGACGAGGCGCTCGCCCTGGCGGGGGCCGGGCGGGGCTCGCTGGCCGGGAAGGCGGTGATCGACTGCACCAACGCGGTGGACTACGCCGACGGCCTGCTCAAGCCGTCCACCGGTTCGGCAGTGGAGCACGTCGCCGCGCTGGCGCCGGGCAGCCACGTGGTGAAGGCGCTGCACCTGTTCGCGGGGGCGGGCTGGCTGCTGCCCGCCGAGGGGCGGCCGACCCGGACGGTGGCGATGTGCGGCGACGACGGGGCGGCCCTGGAGACCGCGTCCGAACTGGTCCGCGACCTCGGCGGCGTCCCCGCCGTGATCGGCGGCCTGGAGCACGCCCGGCAGTTGGAGGACGTGGCCGGCTTCGTCATGCGCCTGGTCGCCACCGGCCACAACCCCGCCACCGCCGTCCCGGTCGTCGAACCCCGCCCCGCCGCCTGACCCGGGCCCGTCCCGCCCGTGCCCGGGGTGCGCGGGCGGGGCGGCCCGCTTGATACGGTGCAGGTCACAACGTCGTGGCCGTGGAGGTGGCGGCCCGCCGCGTGGTGGGCCCGGTGGGTCCGGTCCGCGGTGACGACGTCCCCGACGATCCCGTTCCGGGTGAGGAGCCCCGCCGTGCCCCTGGTTTCCGTGGTGATGCCGGTCCACAACTCGGCCGCCACTCTCGGCGCTTCGGTGCGCTCCGTGCTCGCGCAGACCCACGCCGACGTGGAGCTGCTGATCACCGACGACGCGTCCGAGGACGACTCGATGGAGCTGCTGCGGGAACTGGCCCGGCAGGACGGGCGGGTGCTCGCACGGCCGGCGCCCGAGCAGGGCGGTGCGGCGCGGGCCCGGAACCTGGCGATCGCCCGGGCGCGGGGGGAGTACGTGGCGTTCCTGGACAGCGACGACATGTGGCTGCCGGAGAAGCTGGAGCGCCAGCTCGCGTTCGCCGCGGACGGCGACGCCCCGCTGACGTTCACCTCCTACTACAAGGTCGACGGTGACCACACCGGCGAGGCCCGGGACTTCACCCCCAACGGCCGGGTGGTCACGGCCCGGGAGCGCGTCACGTACCGGGACATGCTGGTGCAGGACCACATCGGGGCGCTGACCGCGATGTACGACCGGGCCGCGCTGGGCACCCGGCTGATGCCGGACATGCCGAAGCGGCAGGACTACGCGCTGTGGCTGTCGATCATGCGCGACGGGCACGCCGCCCGGGGCCTGCGCGAGCCGCTGGCGATCTACCGGGCGGGTCGGGCCGGGTCGCTGTCCTCGAACAAGCTGTCGCTGGTGAAGCACAACTGGGCGCTGTACCGCGAGCACGAGCAACTGCCGCTGCACCGCTCGGTGCTGGCGCTGGCCGGGGCGACGGTCCACTCGGTGCGCAAGGGCCGGATCTGAGGTCCGCCCGGCTCCGCGACGAGCCCCGGCGACGTCACGGGTGAGCGCGGCGGGCCGCCGCACGGGCGGCCCGGGCGACGGCGGGGTCAGGGGGTGGCGGAGGCCGTCCCGCCGGGGAGGTCGTCGACCTTGATGTTGTAGTTGATGTCGGTGCCCTGCACCGAGGTGACGGTGAGGGTCAGGCCCAACGAGCTCCCGTCGGTGGCGACCAGCTGGCAGCGCATGGTGGTGCCGACCTTGCCGAGCAGGTCGCCGGGGCAGGTGACGGTGGGTTCCGGCTGGTTGGCGTTCTTGGCGAGCGTCTCGGCGGTCTTCTTGTTGAGCTTCTCCGCGGAGAGCCTGGGCAGTGCGGCGTCGCCGTCGGCGGCCCGGGTCGGCTGGACGGTCCCCACGTGCACCTCGGCGGAACAGCCGGTCAGGACGGCTGCCGCGGCGGCGGCCACGGCCATCGACGCGACCTTGGCACTGCGTATTGCGAACACTCTCGGCTCCTGCTCTCCCCGTACGCGCCACCCCGTGGGGGGACGCCTGCCTGGACGAAAGCCGGAGCCTAACACTCCGGGGCCGGCCCCCCGGAGCCTCCGGGGCGCCCGGGTCCGACGGCCCGTCACTTCCCGTCCGGGCCGGGGCGGTTCACCCCCGGCCCGGGCGTCCGGACGTCCGCATGGCGAGACGGCCGTCCCGGCGGTGGCGCCGCACGCCGGGCCCGGGGCCCCCGGGACGGCGGCGATTCTTCCGACGGTCCGTCAGATCACGGGTGGGTCAACTCCCTTCGCACGGTGCGGGTCTGGCGATCATGGTCCGCGGGGCGGGGGCGGACGGGCGGCCCCGAGCCGGACGGGACGGGGGCGGGGGCGGGCCGGGAACGGGCGGGACGGGGTGGACCGGTCCTGTCACAAGCCTTGACGGTCCACCGACCAGGCACCTACGGTGCGGTCACCGATGGCCCCGGGCGGGTGGCCACGGCCTCCCCCACCCCGCGCCAGGAAGGGCGACCGCGTTGCCCCTGCACCCGCTCCCCCACCCGATCACCGCCACCCGCCAGCCGGGCGGCACCCTCCCGTTCCCGACCCCCTGTCCCGAGGCCCCCGCGGACCGCCCGGGCCCGGCGGACGGCTCGCCGGGCGCACCGCCCGGGCCGACGCTGGCCCAGGTCGCGGCCCGCGCGGGCGTGTCGAGCGCCACCGCGTCCCGGGTGCTGAACCGGTCCGCGCCGGTGTCCGCCGAGATCGCGGCGCGCGTCGAGCGCGCGGCCCGCGAATTGAACTACGTCCGCCGCCGGGCGCCCGCCGCGACGGCCCGGGACACCGGGGCGATCGCCGTGGTGGCGTTCGCGGACGTGCTGCGCTTCCACGCCGACCCGTTCCCGGTGCGGCTGCTGGCGGGTGCGCAGCGGGTCGTCCCGGACCGGGAGTTGGTGGTGCTGACCGCGGGGCCCGGCCCGGCCCGGCCGTCGCTGGTGCGCTACCTGTGCGGCGGGCACGTGGACGGCGTGCTGCTGGTCGGGCGCTGGGGCGATCCCGCGCTGCCGGGACTGCTGCAGGCCGCGGGCGTGCCGGTGGTGTCGCTGGGCCGGCCCCCGCAGTCGCAGCGCCTGGCGCACGTGGACGCCGACAACCTGAGCGGCGCCCGGGCCGCCGTGAACCTGCTGCACCGGGCCGGGCGGCGGCGGATCGCCACCATCGCCGGGCCGCCGGACACCGCCGCGGGCGCCGACCGGCTGGCCGGCTACCGGCGGGCGATGGCCGACCAGGGCGACCCGGCCCGCTGCGCGGTGGCGTACGGCGACTTCGGGTCGCGCTCGGGCGAGCACGCGATGCTCCGGCTGCTCGACCAGTACCCGGACGTGGACGCGGTGTTCGCCGCCTCGGACGCGATGGCGATGGGCGCGCTGCGGGCGCTGCACCGGCTCGGGCGGCGGGTGCCGGACGACGTCGCGGTGATCGGCTTCGACGACTCCCCGGCCGCCGCGACGGCCCGGCCGGGCCTGACCACCGTCCGCCAGCCGGTGGAGGACCTGGGAGCCCGGGCGGTGGAGCTGCTCCAGGACCCGACCCCGGGCCGCTCGGTGGTGCTGCCCACCCACCTGGTGGTGCGCCAGTCCTGCTGACGGCCCGGCGTCCGACGCCCGGCGGCCGTGGTCACCGCCGGGCGGCGCGCCGCCGTTACACCGTCACAGTCCGGGAACGGGCCGTTCCGCGCCCCTGTCACGACCCGGCCGACAGCTGCCACAGTGAAACGGTCGAAGGCCACGGGGGCCGGACGGGAACGAGGTTGGGCAGATGAGGACACGTCTGGCAGCAGTACTGCTCGCCCTGGCGCTGGCGGGCGGCGGCGCCACGCTGGCCACCGGCACGGCCGCCGCCGCACCGCGCACCGCCCCGGCCGCCGCAGTAGCGGACCTGGCGCCCGCGGCGGCCCCGGCGGCCGGCCCGCGGGCCCGGGCGGCGGCCGGGGAGCGGACGCAGAGCGTCACCCCGCTGGCGAAGAGCAAGAGCAAGAAAAAGAAGAAGAAGAGTGGCCTGATCGGCTTCCTGGTGGTGGCGCTGCTGGTGGTCCTGGTGGTCGGCGTGGTGCTGTGGCTGATCGTCCGGAGGAACCGGCGCTCCTGAGCCCGGCGGCGGGCGGCGCCACCGGCGGGCGGCGGAGGGCACCGACCGGCGGGCGTCAGGCGTCGGCCAGTGCCTCCAGGCCGGGGGCGGTCAGCAGCGGGGTGAACTCCACCACCTCGTGCGCGGCGACGCCGTGCCGCAGGTACGGGTCCCCGGCCAGCACGGCGTCCAGTTCGGCGCGCGCCGAGGCTGGCACCAGGTAGACGCCACCCACCAGCGGGGTCCGGCGGCCGGCGGCCAGCAGAAGGCCGCGGTCGATCAGGTCGCGCAGCCAGTCCCCGTGCTCGGGGCGCACCGGGTCCACCTGCTGGGGCCCGGCCGTGTAGGTCACTGTGACGATGAACATGGGTGAAGGATAGGTGAGTTGACTGTTCGTCGCGGAACGTTCCGGGGCCCGGGGCGATCCGTTAGGGTCGTTGGCCAATGCATCCGTCCGCACCGGCGCGGGCGGGCAGCCCGGAGGGGAGTGCCGCCGATGGCCCGCTACGAGGTGACCGCGATCGACGTCCGGGGCACGGAGCTCGGTCGCCGCACCGACACCGTCCCGCCCGACCTGGCCCGGACGGGGGCGTTCGGCGACGCGCACCGGGCCGGGTACGTGCTGGTGCGGCACGAGCGGGGCTGGATGGCGTTCGGGCGCGACCGCGAGGGGGACTGGCACGTCCTGTGCGACGGGGCCCCCGAGGAGGCCGCGTACGAGATGGTGCTCTGGTTCGAACTGCTGCACCACTACCCCGGGCCGGGCCGGGACGACCCGGACCACCCGCTGGCCGGCCCCCCGGCGCCGGGCCCGCGCGGGCAGTTGGGCCGGGCCGACGCGCTGCGGCTGGCGGCCGAGCGGGCCGCGGCGGGCGGCGCCGGGCCGGAGGTGGAGGAGCTGGCCGCGGAGCGTTTCGCGGGCGGCTGGTACGTGTACGTGCCGGTGGAGGTGGACGACAGCGACCCGGCGGCCTTCCTGGACTCGCTGACGGTGGGCGCCCCGGTGTTCCTGGTCGGCGACCAGGGGCGGGTCCGGGAGGCGAGCACCTCGCTGCCGCCGCAGGTGCTGCGCGAACGCTTCCGGGCCGAGGAGGCGTTCATCCGCCGCCGGCCCGCCGAGGAGGCGCACCTGGCCGAGTTCGCCGCCGCCTTCGAGCGGGCCGCGCGGGCCGACGACGCGCCCGCCGCGGCCTCGTTCACCGTGGTGGACGACCCGGAGGCCCTCGCCGCCCGGGCCGCCGGGCTGGTCGACCCGATCGTGCAGCAGGTCTCGCTGCTCGGGCCGCCCGGCTGGGACGGCTTCACCGCGGTCTTCTCCTGCGCCGTCGGCGCCGACGTCGCGCAGGTCCGCTTCCGGTACGGCGGACGGGAGGAGGCGGTGCGCGTCCCGGAGAGCCTGGCCGTGCTGGTCCGCCGCCAGCGCCACCTGGCCGCCCGGCTGCCCGCCGGGCCCTGGTACCGGCTGGTCCTGGTCGCCGACGTCGGCCCGGGCGGCGCCGGGGTGCTGACCGACTACGACTACGGGGACGAGCCGCTGCCCGCCGACCAGCTGCTGCCCGCCCCGTACTACCGCGAGGACCTGCTCGCCTACCCGCGCCCCACCGTCCCCGCCTGGCTGACCCGGCACCTGGCCGACACCGACCGCCCGGCGCCCGCATCCACGCCCACGCCCACGCCCACGCCCGCACCGAAGCCCGCACCGACGCCCGCGCCGACGCCCGCGCCGACGCCGAAGCCGCAGGCGCCCCGCGTCGTCGTGGACTCCGAGCGGCACCGCCTGTACGCCGACACCTCCCGGATCAGCCGGGGCAAGGACTCGGTCGCGCTCGACGACATCGAGTGGGTCTCCTACTCGGTCTCCCGGACCGTCACCCACCGGATGCTCTGGATGAACTCGTACACGACGAGGTACGGCTTCGGGGTCGGCCCGGGCGGTCGCGGCCTGGAGGACATTTCGTTCACGTTCCTCCGGAAGGCCGTCGAGACGCCGCCGGAGTGGACGGCGCTGGTCGAGCTGGTGCAGCGGTACGTCGAACCGCGGCTGGTGGAGGAGCAGTTCGAGCTGATCGCCGCCGGGGGAACGTCCGTGATCGGCGAGCTGCGGGTGGACCGGGACGGGATGGCCGCCCGGGTCAACACCGGTTGGAAGGGGCGCAACGAGCTGCTGGCGTGGCCGGACCTGGCCCCGGTGCGGGTGGAGAACGGCATGGTGACGCTGTACCGGACCGGGGAGCCGAAGCCGCTGTTCCACCTGCCGCTGCACCGCGCCAACGTGGTGCTGCTGCCCGCCCTGCTCCCGCCGCTGGCCCGGCTGTTCACCGGCCGGGCGCGCGGCTGACCGTCCGGCGGCGCCCGCCGTCCGAACGGGTTCGCACCGGGCGGCGGGCACTGGTACAAGGCTGTCGAACGACTGTCGAATACGCCCCGGCGGGGTGTCGGGGCGGGCCGCCGCGCAGGTCGCACGCAGGCGAAAGAGCTGTCGAATATCTGTCGAACGCGGGGCCCCGAAAGGTTTCGACGGGGCGTCAACCGCCCCTGGGGGAAGGGTTCCGGGGGGTGCGGGCGATGTAACTTTCACCGCGGGCGCGTCACTGACCTGCGATTTTACACGCTCTCGAAACGGGGTCGTTGTCGGGCGGGTGGACCGGGCCGCTTTTCTGGTCCCCCCACCCGTGACCGAGGAGAGTCCCCCATGACCCCTGTCCCCCTGGAGCGCCGGGCCGCCTCGCGGCCCCCGGTGCGCGGACGCCGGCCGGTGCTGGCGACGGTGGCCGCCGCGGCCGCCCTCGCCGCCTGCGTGGCGACCGCGGCGCTGCCCCAACTGTCGGCCAGCGCGGCCGAGTCGACGACCGCCGCGAGCCAGCCGTACACCTGGAACAACGTGCAGATCGGCGGTGGCGGGTTCATCCCGGGCATCGTCTTCAACCAGGGGCAGCAGGGCCTGGTGTACGCCCGCACCGACATCGGCGGCGCGTACCGGCAGGACCCGGCCACCAAGCAGTGGATCCCGCTGCTGGACTCGCTGGGCTGGGACGACTGGGGCCTGACCGGCGTGGCCAGCCTCGCCACCGACGCGAAGAACCCCAACCGGGTCTACATCGCGGCGGGCACCTACACCAACAGCTGGGACCCGGCGAACGGCGCGATCCTGCGCTCCACCGACCAGGGCAAGACCTGGCAGCGCACCACCCTGCCGTTCAAGGTCGGCGGCAACATGCCGGGCCGCGGCATGGGCGAGCGCCTGACCATCGACCCGAACAACAGCGCGGTGCTGTGGTTCGGCGCCCCGAGCGGCAAGGGCCTGTGGCGCAGCGCCGACTACGGCGTGACCTGGTCGCAGGTGACGGCCTTCCCGGTGACCGGCACCTACGCGCCGGACCCGACCGACACCTCGGGCTACCAGAACGACCCGCTGGGCGTGCTGTGGGAGGTGTTCGACCAGGGCAGCGGCACCGTCAACGGCGTCACCAGGACCATGTACGTCGGCGTCGCGGACAAGCAGAACAGCATCTACCGCTCGGACGACGGCGGCACCAGCTGGACCCGGATCGGCAGCCAGCCCACCGGCTTCGTCCCGCACAAGGCGGTCCTCGACGCGTCCGGCGGCAACCTGTTCGTCTCGTACTCGGACACCGGCGGCCCGTACGACGGCGCGCACGGCGACGTGTGGAAGTACGCGACCGGCACCGGCACCTGGACGAACGTCAGCCCGGTGCCGTCCTCGGACAGCAGCAACAACTTCTTCGGCTACTCGGGCCTGACCATCGACCGCCAGCACCCCAACGTGCTGATGGTGACGGGCTACAGCTCGTGGTGGCCGGACACCCAGATCTGGCGCTCCACCGACTCGGGCGCCACCTGGAAGCCGTTCTGGTCGTACAACGGGTACCCGACCCGGGCCGACCAGTACTCGATCGACATCTCCTCGGTGCCGTGGCTGACCTTCAACGCGAACGTCTCCGCGCCGGAGGAGTCGCCGAAGCTCGGCTGGATGACCGAGTCGCTGGAGATCGACCCGTTCGACTCGGACCGGATGATGTACGGCACCGGTGCGACGCTGTACGGCTCCTCGAACCTGACCAACTTCGACAAGGGCACCAAGGTCGGCATCGCCCCGGTCGTCAAGGGCCTGGAGGAGACCGCGGTCAACGACCTGGTCTCGCCCCCCACCGGCGCGCCGCTGCTCAGCTCGCTGGGCGACCTCGGCGGGTTCAAGCACGACGACCTGACCAAGGTCCCGGCGAAGATCTTCTCCCAGCCGAACCTGACCTCCGGCACCTCGATGGACTTCGCGGAGTCCTCGCCGGCCACCATGGTCCGGGTCGGTGAGACCGCCTCCGGCTCCACCGAGAAGCACATCGGCTTCTCGATGGACGGCGGCGCCAACTGGTTCGCGGCCTCCGCCGAGCCGAGCGGCGTCACCGGCGGCGGACAGGTCGCGATCGCGGCCGACGGCTCGGCCACCGTGTGGAGCCCGAAGGGCACCGGCGTGTACCGCACCACCGGGACGGGCAGCTCCTGGACGGCCGTCACCGGCCTCCCGGCGGGCGCGGGCGTGCAGGCCGACCGGGTCGACCCGAAGACCTTCTACGGCTGGTCCGGCGGCACCTTCTACGTCTCGACCGACGCGGGCGCCACCTTCACCGCCAAGGCGAGCGGCCTGCCCACCGAGTCGGTCCGCTTCAAGGCCGTCCCCGGCACCAAGGGCGACGTCTGGCTGGCCGGCGGCACCGCCACCACCAGCTACGGCCTGTGGCACTCCACCAACGGCGGCACGACCTTCACCAAGCAGGCGGGCGTCGACCAGGCCGACAACATCGGCTTCGGCAAGGCCGCCCCCGGCAAGACCTACCCGGCGATGTACACCTCGGCGAAGATCGGCGGCGTGCGCGGCCTGTACCGCTCCGACGACGCGGGCGCCAGCTGGGTCCGGATCAACGACGACGCCCACCAGTGGGGCTGGACCGGCGGCGCGATCACCGGTGACCCGCGGATCTACGGCCGGGTCTACGTCGGCACCAACGGCCGCGGCATCATGTACGGCGACAGCGCGGGCGGCGTCTCGCCCTCCCCGAGCGCCTCCGCCTCCACCTCGGCCTCGCCGTCCCCGTCGGCGTCCGCCTCGGCCTCCCCCTCGCCGTCCGCGTCCGCCTCCTCCTCCCCGTCCTCCTCCCCGTCCCCGTCCGCGTCCGCCTCGCCGAGCGGCGGCACCTCCTCCTGCGAGGTCACCTACGCGGTGTCCAGCCAGTGGGGCGGTGGCTTCGGCGCCAACGTGACGGTGGCCAACAAGGGCACCACGGCGGTCAACGGCTGGACGGTCAAGTGGGCCTTCCCGAGCGGACAGACCGTCACCTCGCTGTGGAACGGCAGCGTCACCCAGAGCGGCGCGCAGGTCACCGTCACCGACGCGGGCTACAACAAGGCGATCGCGCCCGGGAGTTCCACCTCCTTCGGCTTCAACGCCAGCTGGAGCAGCGCGAACACCGCCCCGACCGCGTTCACCCTGAACGGCACCGCGTGCAGCGTGAAGACCGGCTGACGCGCTGACGGACCCGTCGCCCCCGCCCGGGATTCGTCCGGGGCCGGTCGGGGGCGGCGGCACCACGGCGGAGCCCGGGTCGCCCATGTCTCGTGGGGAGGCGGCCCGGGCTCCGTCGCGTCCGAAAACGCGGTGCCCGCCCGGCGGACGGCGTGCTGTACTCGGCGGATGGCGGACGACGGGGCGGGGCGGGGCGGGCGGCGGGGCATGCCAGGCCCGGTGGCGTGGTGGTGCGCGCGCACGGATGTCGAGTCGACCGCGACGTCCCGGTCGGTCTCACGGCCGAAGCCGTTCCCGTTCGGTGTCCGACGAATCACCACGCTGAACCCTCCCCGTCCCCGGCACCAAGCGCGTCAGCCGCGTCGAAGGGGACACCGCCGCCGACCGGCTCCGGCTCACCCCCGATACCCTGGCCCAGCTCTCCAGCCTGCCCCCGGCCCCGTCCACTCCCGCCCGCACGAAGGAGCACCCCGTGGAGTTCGTCGAACCCCGGCCCACCAGCAAGGGACCCGCCGACCGGTTCAACGGGGACGTCTGGTTCGACGTCATCGTCGCCGGACAGGAACCCTCCCGCCTGTGCGCCAACATGGTGCGCTTCGCTCCCGGCGCCCGCACCGCCTGGCACCACCACGCCGTCGGCCAGACCCTCCACGTCGTGGCCGGAACCGCCCTGGTCGGCACCCGCGACGGAGTCGTCTTCGAAGCCCGCCCCGGTCAGACCGTGACCTGTCCGCCCGGCGAGGAGCACTGGCACGGCGCCACCGAGGAGAACTTCATGCAGCACATCGCGCTGTGGGACGCCATCGCCCCCGACGACGACCGCGACGAGATCACCTGGCTGGAGCACGTCACCGACGAGCAGTACAACGCCCCGCGCACCCGCACCCACTGACCACCGAGCCCGCGCTCGCACTCGCGCTCGCGCTCGCGCCGAGACGACGGCTGCCCTGTTCGAAGGTGGCGGTTCTCCCGCCGGTCGGCGGGGCGGGCTCCGGTCAGCCGATCCGCTCGCGCAGCCAGGCGAGTTTCGCCGCCAGGTGGACCTCGCCGCCGCCCTCGTGGCCGTTGAACTCGTAGACGCGGAGCGCCTTCTCGCCGGGGTGGGCGTGGTAGGCGGCGAAGCAGCCGGAGGGCGGGCAGATCGGGTCCATCATGGCGATGGAGAACAGGGCGGGGGCCTGGATCCGGGCGGCGAGCAGGGCGGCGTCGAAGTAGGCGAGGGTGGCGAAGGCGCGGGTGGTGCGGTCGCGGTGCAGGCGCAGGTACTCGGCGATCTCGGTGAACGGCGGCTGGGGGGCGGTGCGGACGCCGCGCGGGAAGTCGCAGAGGAACGGGACGTCGGGCAGTACGCCGGCCAGCGGGCCGTCCGTGAGTGCGGCCACCGCGAGGGAGATGCCGCCGCCCTGGCTGATGCCGGTGACGGCGATCCGGGCCGGGTCGACCTGCGGGAGGGTGCGGGCGGCGGCCAGGAAGCGGACCGCGTCGGTGTAGACCCGGCGGTAGTAGTAGTCGTCGGGGTGGTCGAGGCCGCGGGTGAGGAACCCGGGGACGGCGCCCGCGGGTTGGGCGGCCGGGTCGTCGGTGCGGCCGGGGGCGGCGGACCAGCCCTGGCCGCGGGTGTCCATCACCAGGTGGGCGTAGCCCGCGCAGGCGTAGGTGAGGTTCTCGTGCGGGAGTCCGGCGCCGCGGCCGTAGCCGAGGTACTCGACCACGCAGCCGAGCGGGCCGCTCGCCCCGGCGGGGAGGTGCAGCCGGCCGTGGACGGGGTGGCCGCCGAAGCCGGGGACGGTGAGTTCGTAGGTGTCGACCAGGGTGAGGCCGTTGGGGACGGGCGTGAGGGCGGGGCGTTCGACGGCCGGTCCGGCTTCGGCGAGGGTGCGCCGCCAGAAGGCGTCCAGGTCGGCGGGCTCGGGGAGTTGGGGCCGGTAGGCCAGGCACTCGTCGAGGGTGAGGTCGGTGAGCGGCACGGGTGTCTCCGGGAGGGGGCGCGGCGGCGGGGAGCACCCGGATCGTAGGTCAGACATCAGACGTCTGTCGACCTGGCGGCGGACTCAAGACCGGCCCACGACCAACTCAAGACCGGCTCAGGCCCGGTTGGCGACGGCCTCCGCGCGGGCGGCGGCGATCCGGCGGCGGACCGGGACGTAGTGCCGCCGGACGGCCTCGGTGAACCGGCGGGCGTCGCCGATCCGCAGCGCCTCGACCATGGCGCGGTGCGCCTCGACGGTGTCGGCCTCGTCCTGCGCGGTGACGATGTTCAGGTGCGGGGCGACCACCGCGTGCACCTCCCAGCAGGCCGAGGAGAGCTGGGCGACCAGCTCGTTGGCCAGCGGTTGCAGCAGCAGCGCGTGGAAGCTGCGGTCGGCCGCCACGATGTCCCGCCCGAGCTGCAGGCGCAGCTCCATCTCGCCTACCAGCTCGGCGAGTTGCTCCAGGTGGACGGGGAGCAGGGCGTCGATGATCCGGGCCGCCATGGCGCGCTCGAACAGTTCGCGGACGTCGACCAGGTCGGAGAGCACCCGGAAGTCGTCGTCGGGGCTGAGCAGGCCGCGGAAGCTGAGGCTCTCCACCAGGGCGGAGAGGCTGAGCCGGCCGACGAAGGTGCCGTGGCCGTGCCGGACCTGGACGATGTCCAGCGCGTCCAGCACCTTGACGGCCTCGCGGACGCTGGAGCGGCCGGCGCCGAAGATCTCGCAGAGCTCGTTCTCGCTGGGCAGCGCGTCGCCCGGCCCGAGCCGGCTCTGCAGGATGTACCCCTTGATCTGGTCGACCACCGACGGCTTCGCCGGGCCGGGGCCGGCACGGAATGCCCAGGTCGGCGGGTTGGCCCGACTCCTGGGGCCGTTGCCGAATCGTGAACCTGCGGCGGTCGTCATCCCTTGACCCTCCCCTGTGGCGGCGGCTACGTTCACACCCTAACAGCTCAGACATCAGATGTCTGATGACAGATGAGCTGCCTCTCTCTTGCTCGAACCTGCTCGTCCCGCCGGGGATTCCGCCCCGGCACCCCCTCGTGGCCCGCCTGTCCGGGCCCGGGCTGACACCCCCTCACTCCGCCCTCCCCCACAAGGAGTTCCCGTGCTGGAACGGACGTCCAAGGAAGTCGACCGCCGCAGCTTCCTGCGCCTGGTCGGCGCCCTCACCACCGCCACCGCGATCGCCGGTTCGGTCGCCGCCTGCGGCGGCCCGTCCTCCACCGCCGCGGGCTCCACCTCCGGCGGCGACGCCAAGGGCGGCAGCGACGGCACCATCGAGGCCGGCATCTCGTACGCCCTGTCCACCGGCTTCGACCCGATGACCTCCTCGGGCGCCACCCCGGTCGCCGCCAACCTGCACGTCTTCGAGGGCCTGGTCGACCTCGACCCGGCCACCCGCGAGCCGTACGCGGCGCTGGCCACCGCGATGCCGCAGCAGGTGGACGACACCACCTGGCGGGCGCAGCTGCGCTCCGGGGCGACCTTCCACGACGGTTCGCCGGTCACCGCCGAGGACGTGGTGTTCTCCTTCACCCGGATCCTCGACCCGGCGAACTCCTCGCTGATCGTGCAGTTCCTCCCGTTCCTGGACACCGTCACGGCGGTGGACCAGAACACCGTGGAGTTCAAGCTGAAGTACGCGTTCCCGCTGTTCGCGACCCGGATCTCGGTGGTCAAGGTCGTCCCGAAGAAGGTCGTCGAGGCGGACCAGAAGGCGTTCGACGCCAAGCCGACCGGCTCGGGCCCGTACAAGGTGGTCGAGGCGACCCGGCAGGACAAGATCGCCTTCCAGCGGCACGACGCCTACAACGGCCCGCGCCCGGCCAAGGCCGCGTCCATGGTGTGGCGGCTGACCTCGGACCCGACCGCGCGGGTCTCCTCGCTGGTGTCGGGCCGGGTCCGGGCGATCGAGGACGTGCCGTACGTCGACGTGGCCGGGCTGAAGGGCAAGGCCGTCACCGAGTCGGTGGAGAGCTTCGGCAACCTGTTCCTGATGTTCAACTTCACCCGCAAGCCGTTCGACGACAAGCGGGTGCGGCAGGCGCTGCACTACGCGCTGGACGTGGACAAGATCGTCGCCACCGCGATGTACGGCAACGGCACCGCCTCCACCAGCTACCTGCAGCCCAGCCACCCGGACTACCACCGGGCGGCCACCGTCTACGGGCACGACCCGGAGAAGGCGAAGGCGCTGCTGGCGGAGGCCGGGGCCGGCGGGCTGTCGGTGACCCTGCTGACCACCAACACCGGCTGGGTGAACGACATCGCGCCGCTGATCAAGGAGAGCTGGGACGCGGTCGGCGTGCGGACCACGCTGGACATCGGCGACTCCTCCGGCCAGTACAAGAAGGTGGACGCGGGCGACTTCGGCGTGATGGCCGCGCCGGGCGACCCCTCGGTGTTCGGCAACGACGTCGACCTGCTGCTGCGCTGGTTCTACGGCGCGGGCGTGTGGACCACCAAGCGCTTCCGCTGGGACGGCTCGCCGGAGGACCAGCAGGTCCGCGGCCTGCTCGACCAGGCCGCGCGGACGGCCGACCCGGCGGCCCGCTCGGCGCTGTGGAACCAGGTGATCGACCTGGTCGCCGAACAGGCCGTGCTGTACCCGGTGGTGCACCGCAAGCTGCCCACCGCGTGGGACGACAAGAAGCTGACCGGCTTCAAGCCGCTGCCCACCACCGGCCTCTCCTTCCTCGGCGTCTCCGCCGCGTAGGCGCTTCCGCTGCGCAGGCGTCTCCGCCGCGTAGGCACTGCGTCTCGTAGGCACTGCGCCGCGTAGGCACTGCGCCGCGTAGGCACTGCGCCGCGTAGGCGGCCGCGCCCGCTCGACGGGCGCCGGGGCCCGGACCGCCGCACCGGGCCGGGCCCCGGCGCTTCCCCTCCTCCCTAGGACTCCTTCATGCTCGTATTCCTCCGGCTCGCGCTGCGGCGGCTCGCGATGCTGCCGGTGATGGTCCTCGGCGTGACCCTGCTGGTCTTCGTGGTGCTCCAGTTCTCGCCCGCCGACCCGGCGTACAACGCCCTCGGCGACGGCGCCTCGGAGCAGGCCCGGCAGGCGTTCGCCGCCGCCAACGGCCTCGACGACCCGCTGCCGGTGCGCTACGTCCGCTTCCTCGGCGACCTGCTGCACGGCGACCTCGGGGTGACCGTGCCGCCCAGCACGCCCGTCTCGGACCGGATCGCCACCGCGTTCCCGCTGACCCTGCAACTGACCCTGCTGGGCCTGGCGATCGCGATCGTGCTGGCGCTCGCCCTGGGCGTCACCGGCGCGCTGTACCGCGACCGCTGGCCCGACCAGCTGACCCGGGTGCTGTCGATCTCCGGCGTCGCCGTCCCGTCGTTCTGGCTCGGCATCGTGCTGATCCAGGAACTCGCCCTGAACCGCTCGATCCTGCCGACCGGCGGCTACGTCAACCCGGCCGACTCGCTGGGCGGTTGGCTCAAGACGATGATCCTGCCCGCCGTCTCGCTGGCGATCCCGGTGGCCGCCGGGCTGGCCCGGCTGGTGCGCACCTCGATGGTCGCCGAACTCGACCGCGACTACGTGCGCACCGCGACCGGCAACGGCCTGCCGCGGGCCGTGGTGATCCGCGGCGTGCTGCGCAACGCGCTGGTGACCCCGCTGACGGTGCTGGGCCTGCGGGTCGGCTACCTGCTGTCCGGCGCCGTGGTGATCGAGACCATCTTCGACCTCCCCGGCATGGGCAAGCTGATCCTGGAGGGCGTCACCGGCGGCGACGTGGCCCTGGTGCAGGGCACGGTGCTGACCATCGCGGTGGTCTTCCTGGCCGTGAACGTCCTCGTGGACCTGCTCGTCCTGCTCGTCAACCCCCGTGTCAGGACGGTGTGATCATGCGTATCGGACTCCTGCGCTCGCTGGCCCGGCCCGGCATCGCCTTCCGGCGGCTGTCGCCCGCCGCCCGGATCGCCCTCGGCGTGCTGCTGCTGGTGCTGCTCGCGGCCGCCCTCGGCCCGCTGTTCACCCAGGACCCGCTGACCACCGGTATGCCGGTGCAACCCCCCAGCGGCTCCCACTGGTTCGGCACCGACCGGGCCGGGCGCGACGTGTTCGCCCGGGTGGTCGGCGGCGCCCGCTACTCGCTGGTGATCGGCCTCGGCGCGACCCTGGTGGCGCTGCTGCTGGGCAGCGTGCTGGGCGCGTTCGCCGCCACCTCCCGCAAGGCGGGTGACGAGGGCGTGATGCGCACCCTCGACGTGGTGATGGCCTTCCCGCCGATCGCGCTGGCCGCCGTCCTGGTGACCATCTTCGGCACCAGCGTGCCGATCCTGGTGTGCACCATCGCCTTCGTCTACGTGCCGATGCTGACCCGGGTGGTGCGCGCCAACGTCCAGTCCCAGTACGGCGAGGACTACGTGGCCGCCGAGCAGGTGATCGGCGCCCGGCGCGGCTGGATCGTGCTGCGGCACGTCGCCGTCAACTGCGCGGCGCCGGTCGCGGTGTTCGCCACCGTGCTGGTCGCCGAGGCGATCATCTTCGAGGCCAGCCTGTCCTTCCTGGGCGCCGGCGTGCAGCAGCCCAACCCGAGCTGGGGCAACGTGCTGGCGTACGGGCAGCAGATCCTGCTGGCCGGCGGCTGGTGGGCCACGCTCTTCCCCGGCCTGGCGATCCTGGTCACCGTGCTGGCGCTGAACGTGCTCGCCGAGGGCCTCACCGACGCCACCGCCTCACCCGCCAAGTCCGTTCCCGTGCAAGGTGGTTCGGAGCCCGCCGCGGTCGCCGTCGAGCCCGAGGACGCCCGGGTCCCGGCCGCGCTGGAGGTGCTCGCCGAGCGGATCGCCGCCCGGCCCAGCCCGGTGACGCCCGTCCCGGCGGACGCGCCCGAACTGCTCGCGGTGCGCGACCTGTCGATCCGCTTCCCCGACCGGTACGGCGAGGTCGCCGTGGTCGACGGCCTGTCCTTCACCGTCCGGCAGGGCGAGACCCTGGGCCTGGTCGGCGAGTCCGGCTGCGGCAAGTCGATCACCTCGCTGGCCGTGATGGGCCTGCTGGCCCGCAACGCCGAGGTCTCCGGCCGGATCGAGTACCGCGGCCGGGACCTGCTCGCCATGGACGCCAAGGAGCGCCGCGCACTGGCCGGCCCCGAGATCGCCATGGTCTACCAGGACGCGCTCTCCTCGCTCAACCCGTCCGTGCTGGTCGGCAGGCAGCTGCGCCAACTCACCTCGCGCGGCGGCACCAAGGCCCCCGCCGAACTGCTCGAACTGGTCGGCCTCTCCCCCGAACGCACCCTGCGCTCCTACCCGCACGAGCTCTCCGGCGGCCAGCGCCAGCGCGTCCTGATCGCCATGGCGCTCTCCCGCGACCCGAAGCTGCTGATCGCCGACGAGCCGACCACCGCGCTCGACGTCACCGTGCAGGCCCAGGTCGTCGAACTGCTGGTCCGGCTGCGCGAGGAGCTCGGCTTCGCCATGGTGCTGGTCTCCCACGACCTCGCCCTGGTCGGCGACCTGGCCCACCGGGTGGCCGTCATGTACGCCGGGCAGCTCGCCGAACTCGGCCGCACCGACGCCCTGTTGACCGACCCGGCGCACCACTACACCCGCGGCCTGCTCGGCTCGGTGGTCTCCCTGGAGGCCGGCTCCGAGCGGCTGCACCAGATCCGCGGCGTGGTGCCCGCCCCGCAGCGCTTCAACTCCGGCTGCCGGTTCGCCACCCGCTGCGCCGCCGCCACCGAGCTGTGCCGCACCACCCCGCCGCAGGCCGCCGACCGCTCCGCCGGACACGCCTTCGCCTGCCACCACCCGGCCGCCGACCGCCTCGAAGGGAGCCTGCGATGACAACTCCGGTACTCGGCTTGGACGGTGTGCACGTCCGCCACCGGGCCCGCAGCGGCGGCCTGTTCAAGCGGGACGCGGTGCACGCCCTGACCGACGCGAACCTCACCGTCGGCAAGGGCGAGATCCTCGGCCTGGTCGGCGAGTCCGGCTGCGGAAAGTCCACCCTGGCACGGGTGTTGACCGGTCTCCAGCGCCCCACCGAGGGCACCGTCTCCTTCCGCGGCGAGGACCTGTGGGCACTGCCCGGCCACCGGCGCCGCCGCGAGTTCGGCTCCAGCGTCGGCATGGTGTTCCAGGACGCCTCCACCGCGCTCAACCCGCGGCTGCCGATCGGCCGGATCCTGCGCGACCCGTTGGACGTCCACCGGCGCGGCACCCCCGCCGAACGCGAGGCCCGCGTCGAGGAGTTGCTCGACCTGGTCGGCCTGCCCGGCCACGTGGTGCGCAACCTGCCCGGCCAGCTCTCCGGCGGCCAGCGCCAACGCGTCGCCATCGCCCGGGCGTTGGCCCTGGAGCCGGAGATCGTGGTCGCCGACGAGCCGACCAGCGCGCTGGACGTCTCGGTCCGCGCCCAGGTCCTCAACCTGCTGGTCGACCTGCGCGAACGCCTCGGCCTGGGCATGGTGTTCATCTCGCACGACATCCAGACCGTGCGGTACCTGGCCGACCGGCTGGCCGTGCTCTACCTCGGCCGGGTGGTCGAGGAGGGCCGCGCCGAACAGGTCGCCGCCGCGCCCGCCCACCCGTACACCCGGGCCCTGCTCTCCGCCACCCCCAGCCTGCTGGAGGACACCGAACGGATCGTCCTGCACGGGCCCGTCCCCTCCGCCACCAACCCGCCCTCCGGCTGCCCGTTCCGCACCCGCTGCTGGAAGGCCGACGACGCCTGCGCCACCGCGTTCCCCGCCCCCGACGGCGACGACGCCCGGCGCTGGCACTGCGTCCACCCCGAGACCGTTCTTCCGAGGAGCACGTCATGACCGCCCGCCGCCCCGCCTTCTCCGGCGTCGTCCCGCCCGTCGTCACCCCGCTCACCGCCGACGGCGAGATCGACACCGCCTCGCTGGAGCGCCTGGTCGCCTTCCTGCTGGAGGGCGGCGTGGACGGCCTGTTCGCGCTCGGCAGCTCCAGCGAGACCGCCTACCTCACCGAGGCCCAGCGCACCCGCGTCCTGGACGTGGTGGTCGGCGCGAACGCCGGCCAGGTGCCGGTGATCGCCGGCTGCATCGAGACCACGACCAACCGGGTGATCGAACGGGCCCTGATCTCCCGCGAGTCGGGCGCGGACGCGGTGGTCGCCACCGCGCCGTTCTACACCCGCACCCACCCCGTGGAGATCGAACGGCACTTCCGCGAGATCGCCGCCGCGGCCGAACTCCCGCTGTTCGCCTACGACATCCCGGTCTGCGTGCACAACAAGCTGGACACCGCGATGCTGCTGCGACTGGCCGCGGACGGTGTGCTGGCCGGGGTCAAGGACTCCTCCGGCGACGACGTCGCCTTCCGCTACCTGTGCCTGGGCGCACGGGAGTTGCCCGACTTCGCGGTCCTCACCGGCCACGAGGTGGTGGTCGACGGCGCCCTGCTCGGCGGCGCGGACGGCGTCGTCCCCGGCCTCGGCAACGTCGACCCGCACGGCTACCGCCGCCTCGCCGACCACGCCGCCGCCGGCGACTGGGCCGCCGCCGCCGCCGAACAGGACCGGCTGGCCCGGCTGTTCGAGATCGTCACCGTCGCGAAGGACACCTCCGGCACCGCCGCCGGCCTGGGCGCCTTCAAGACCGCGCTGATGCTGCGCGGCATCATCACCACCAACACGATGAGCACCCCCATGGCCCCCTACGACGCCGAGCAGACCGCCGCCGTCGCCACCCTCCTCGACCGGGCCGGGCTGCGATGACCTCCGACACGGAACCCGCCCCCGCCGGCGCGGCAGGACCGGACAGCGCGGCGGATGCCGCGAGTGCCCCGGCCGTCGCGGGCGACACGGGCGTCGCGGGCCCGGGCCGTTCCGGCGGCGGGGCGCGACCAGGGCCGGAAGCCTCCGGCGGTGGAGCACCGGGACGGAAAGCCTCCGGCCGACCGGCAGACCCGGGCAGCGCGGCAGATGCCGCAGATGCCGTAGGCGTCGCGGGCCCGGGCCGTTCCGGCGGCAGGGTGCGACCAGGGCCGGAAGCCTCCGGCGGTGGAGCGCCGGGACGGAAAGCCTCCGGCGGTGGAGCGCCGGGACGGAAAGCCTCCGGCCGACCGGCAGACCCGGGCAGCGCGGCAGGTGCCGCGAGTGCCCCGGCCGTCGCGGGCGTCGCGGGCCCGGGCCGTTCCGGCGGCGGGGTAGGCGTCGGCAGCGCGACACCGCTGCAGCGCACGCCCGTCGCGTCGTCCTCCCGGGCCCGGCCGGTCTCCGCCGCCACCAACGCCGACCGGTCCGGCCCGTTCGTCGCCGGGGTGGACATCGGCGGGACGAAGACCTCCGCCGCGCTGGTCGGGCCGGACGGTGCGGTCGGGCCGGTCGTCACCGTGCCCACGCCCGCCGCCGAGGGGCCGGGCGCCGTGCTGGCGGCGGTCGCCGGGGCGGTGCGGGCCCTCGGCGGCGCGCCGGTCGCGGTCGGGGTCGGCAGCGCCGGAGTGATCGACCCGGTGCGCGGGTGCGTGCTCTCCGCGACCGACGCGATGCCGGGCTGGGCGGGCACCGAACTCCGCAGCAGGCTCAGCGAGTTGCTCGACCTCCCGGTCGCCGTCGACAACGACGTGCACGCGCACGCGCTCGGCGAGGCGTGGACGGGGGCCGCCCGGGGCGCCCGCTGCGTGCTGCTGGTCGCGGTCGGGACGGGCGTCGGCGGCTCCCTGCTGATCGACGGTCGGGTCCACCACGGTGCCCGGCAGGTCGCCGGGCACCTCGGCCACCTCGCCGTCCCCGACGCCACCGGCCTGCCCTGCACCTGCGGCGGCACCGGCCACGTCGAGGCGGCCGCCGCCGGGCCCGCCCTGCACGCCGCGTACCGCCGCGCGGGCGGCTCCCCGGACGTCCCCGATCTGCGGGCCGTCGCCGCCCTGGCCGCACAGGGCGACCCGCTCGCCGCCGACGTGCTGGCCGCCGGCGCCCGCGCCCTCGGCCGGGCGATCGGCGGCCTCGCCAACGTCCTCGACCCCGAGCTGGTCCTGATCGGCGGCGGGGTCGCCCACTGCGGCCCCGCCTGGTGGGGCCCGCTGCGCGCCGCCTTCGCTGCCGAGCTCCTCCCCCCGCTCGCCGAACTCCCGCTCACCCCCTGCGCCCTGGGCCCCACCGCCGCGATCGTCGGCGCGGCCCGCCTGGCCGTAGCGGGCTAGGCACGGGAGCGCGCCACCAGGGGCTCGGGGAACGGCGAGCCCGGGTCTGCTGCGGGTTCACTGCCGGAGCGCGCATCGGCTTCCGGTTCCGTTCAAGACCCGCAGCAGCACGAACCCCCGATGGGCTCCGGCCGTCAGCAGCATCGACCCGCCGTTCCCCGGGCCCCTGATGATGCCTTCCCACCGTTCCCTCTTACTGGAGACTGCCCATGGCTTCGCATCAACTCCCTTCCCCCGTCGAAAGGTTGCGCGGTCGTCTGATCGTCTCCTGCCAGGCGTACCCCGGTGAGCCGCTGCGCGACCCGGACGCGATGCGGCGGATGGCGCTCGCCGCGCTGGAGGGCGGGGCGGCCGGCATCCGGGCCCAGGGGCTGGCGGACCTGCGGGCGATCCGGGCGGCGACGGACGTTCCGCTGATCGGGCTGTGGAAGGACGGCGCCTCGGGGGTGGTGATCACGCCGACCGCCGAGCACGTCCGGCAGGTCGCGGCGACGGGGGCGCAGGTCGTGGCCCTGGACGCGACCTCCCGGCCCCGGCCGGACGGGCGGCCGCTCGCCGAGTCGTTCGCGGCCGCCCGCGAGGCGGGCGCGCTGGTGATGGCCGACGTCGCCACCTTCGAGGAGGGCCTGCGCGCCGCCGAGTTGGGCGCCGACCTGGTGGGCACCACGCTGTCCGGCTACACCGACGACTCCCCCCGCCTGTCCGGCCCGGACCTCGACCTGGTGGCCCGGCTCTCCGCCGCCCTGCCCCTGCCCGTGGTCGCCGAGGGCCGGATCCACTCCCCCGCCCAGGCTCGCGCCGCCCTGGAGGCCGGCGCCTTCGCGGTCGTGGTGGGCACCGCGATCACCCATCCGACCACCCTGACCCGCTGGTTCGCCGCCGAGGTCGGCGCCGCGCACCGCCACGGATAGCCGCGCCCTCCCGGTCCCGCTCCACCCCCGGGAGTCCGGGCGTTCCGGCAGCATGACCGCGCAGCGCACGGCGCTCCGCCGGCGGGCGCGGACGGCTCTGCCCGCTTTTCCCACGCCCGCCAGGGCCTACCGCCCGAGACATCAGATGTCTTACGTCAGACCCCTTGACCGTCACCCCGCGCGCTCCCTAGGGTCACTGACCAGACATCAGATGTCCTTGCTCCGATGTCTCGGCTCCCCGCCCGTCCGCCGGCGCCCCCACGCACCACAGCCGGCCGGCGCGGCATCCCCCTCGGACGATTGCGAGCACCTCCGTGGCCCTGTCCCCTCCGCACGCCCGCGCCCTCCTCTCGGTCGGCGCCCTCACTCTCGCCGCGCTCCCGCTGGGCGTCGGCGGCGCGTCCGCCGCCGTCCCGGCCGGCCAGTCGGCCGTGGTCAGCCAGGACTGCGCCTCCGGCGGCCGGATCCAGCAGACGGTGGTGAACAACACCGCCGCCCCGACCACGTTCACCCTGACCTGGCCGGGCAACGGCAGCTGGACGGCGACCGTCGCGGCCTTCGACTCCTCGCACTTCTACTTCACCAAGCCGTCCGGCACGGCCTACACCTTCCGCACCACCACCCCGCAGGGCTACGACAGCACCGTCAGCGGCACCCTGGACTGCACGAACGCGCTGGCCGCGAACGTCAGCCTGGAGTGCCCGCGGAACGCCGACGGCTCGCTGCCCGCGAGCCACCGCCTGCGGGTGACGCTGGACAACCGGACCTCCGCCGCGCAGACCTTCACCGTGGCCTGGCCCGGCCGGGCCTACTCGCCCTGGACGGTGACCGTCCCGGCGATGTCCGGTGACTCCTCGCTGTACTGGACCCTGCCGAACGGCACCCCGTACACCTTCAACCTGTCGGCGGCCGGGAGCAGTTGGACCGACACCGAGTCCGGCACCGCCAGCTGCGGCCTGGCGCCGGGCACCCCGGGGATGAACGCGCAGACCGTGCTGACCACCGCCACCCCGATCAGCGGCGTCAACACCCTTGCCGCCGACGGGGTCTCGTACACCACCACGACCACCACCGCGAAGTCGGTGCGGATCCCGGCGCTGGCCCAGACCGCGTCCGGCACGGTGATCGCCACCGCCGACGCCCGGATCGACGGCGGGGCCGACCTCGGCGGCGGGACGAACAACATCCAGGTGGCGATGGTCCGTTCGACCGACGGCGGGGTGACCTTCTCCGCGCCGCGGATCATCGCGCACCCGGCCACCACCAAGGAGGGCTACGGGGACTCCAGCCTGCTGGTGGACCGGACCACCGGCCGGGTGTTCTGCTTCTTCACCTACGCGCCCAAGGTCGGCGTCGGCTACTACGGCTCCACCGCCGGGGACACCTCGGCCGCCTCCACCACCAACACCCACGTCAGGTACGTCACCTCGGACGACGACGGCGCCACCTGGAGTGCCCCCGTCGACCTCAACCCGTCCGTGAGGGACGCGAGTTGGGCGGGCATGTTCGCCTCCTCCGGGCACGGCGTGCAGCTCGCCTCGGGCCGCCTGGTGCAGCCGATGGTCTACCACGACGCGGCGGGCGACCACGCGGCGAACCTCTACTCCGACTACCACGGCGCGAGTTGGCACGCGGGCGGCTCGGCGGCCACCGGCGTGAACGAGTCCAAGGCGATCCAGCGCGGCACCGGCAAGGTCGTCCAGAACATGCGCTCCAACGCGGGCGGCAACCGCTGGTACGCGACCACCACCGGCGGCACCGACGTCGCCGGGACGTTCGGCACCGCGTGGAACTCCGGCCTGCTGGACCCGGGTTGCAACGGTGACGAGATCTCCTACCTGCGCCCCACCGACACCGACGCGGCCGGCCGCCCGCTGCTCAGCTCCACCGCCGTCCTGTCCAACACCGCCACCGCCGACAACGCCACCCGCCAGGACCTCACCGTCCGGATCAGCCAGGACGACGGCGCCAGCTGGCCGCACCGCGCCCTGCTCAAGGCCGGCCCGAGCGGCTACTCCAGCGCGGCGGTGCTGAACGACGGCACGGTGGCCGACCTGTACGAGATCGGCGGCACCGGCGGCATCGTGTACACCGCCTTCACCACCGCCTGGGTGAACGGTTCCTGACTGCCCGTCGGATAAGGGACCGGGGGCCTAGAACGGGGGGCTCTCGGTCCCGGTCCGCTGCGGCTCCGGGGGCTCGGAGTGGAGCAACGCCTCCAGGGAGCCTCGGAGCGCGGCGGCGCCGTCGTTGTAGGCGTCGATCCCCCGCATCCACGGCAGCGGCGCCATCAGCCGGGCCGTCTCCTCGGTCGCGTGCTCGTCCAGTACGGCGCGCAGGTCGCCGGGAGCAGGGGCGTCGACCAGGTGCAGCCAGCCCAGCGCGGCGCTCACCCGGACCACGGGCGGGAGCGTGGGATCCGACCACAGCGACCGCGTCCACGCCGCGCCCCCGGGGTCGGGGTGCTCGACGGCCAGTTGCGCGACCGCGAGCACCAATCCGGCGGCCACGGGATCGTCCTCGACGCGCAGGTGCGCGTGCGGGGCGGCGCGGATCCCGCCGACCCGCCCGGACGCGGCCGCTCCCGCGTAGGCCGCCGCGACGCGCACCTCGGGGTCGGGGTCGTCGAGCAGGGCCGTGACCAGGTCGGCGTCGGCGGCGATCGCGGCCCGGGCCGCCTCGATCCCCCACGTCCCGAGGTAGCCGCTCGGTTCGTAGCACCACCCGTCCTCGATGAGGTGCAGCGGTCCGTGGGGGAAGCGGCCGTCGTAGCGCCGCGTCCACTGCGCGACCCCTGCGGCCAGTTCCAGCGCGCGGGCGCGCTGGTGACCGCCGGGGTCGGCCGCGACGCGGAGGAGGAACGGAACGGCCAGGGCCGCCACCGACCATGCGCTGTCGGCCAGTTCACTGCTCACGCCGTGCAGCCCTCGCCAGACCTGCTCGGGGTCGGCGGAGCGCAGCCGCGCCACGTCGTCCCGGGTCTCGGGGCCGCGCGGGAAGCGCTCCCAGGGGAGGTCGTCGTACGCGAAGGCGTCCTTGCGCTCCCGGGAGAACGCGGCGAGCACGGCGCGGACGTCGAGCGGGCCGCCCGCCTGTTCCAGCGGGTCACCGTCGATGAAGGCCCGGACGACCGCCTGGTAGGCCGGGTCGTCCTGCCATCTCTTGCCCAAAGTGCCGTCAACTTCCGTTCTGCGCGGCGGCCTTGGCGTTGCGTTCGCGGGCGGCGGCGATCCGGCGGCGGGCCGGGCGGTAGTGGGCCTCGACGGCGCGGTCGAAGGCGGTGGGGTCGCCGGCGCGGACGGCGGCGACCACGGCGCGGTGGGCGTTGACGGTGTCGAGTTCGTCCTGCTTGGTGATGACGTGCAGGTGGGGGGCGACGATGCCGTAGACGTCCCAGCAGGCGGAGGAGAACTGGCTGATGATCTCGTTCTTGAGCGGTTCGACCAGCAGGGCGTGGAAGCGGCGGTCGATCGCGATGACCTCCTGGCCGGCGGCCAGTCCGGCCTCCATCTCGTCGACGAGTTCTTCGAGGGCGGTGAGGTGGTCGGCGTGCAGGGTGTCCAGGATCCGCTGGGCCATGCCGCGTTCCAGCACCTCGCGGACGTCGACGAGTTCCTCCAGCACCTTGAAGTCGTCGTCGGGGCTGAGCAGTCCGCGGAAGGTGAGGCCCTCGACCAGGGCGGACATGCTGAGCCGGCCGACGTAGGTGCCGTGGCCGTGCCGGACCTCGACGATGTCGAGCGCGTCGAGGGTCTTGACGGCCTCGCGGACGCTGGAGCGGCTGGCGCCGAGCGCCTCGCACAGTTCGCCCTCGCTGGGCAGCAGGTCGCCGGGGCGCAGCCGGTTGTCGATGATGTAGCGCTTGATCCGCTCGGCCACCTCGTGCCGGCGCAGCGGACGCGGCGACGCGGCGCCCTTGGTGCGGATGGTCTCGGCCACCGGTGCTGTCCCCACTTCTCCGCCTCCCGGCGCGTTCCGCCGGGTGTTCCACCGCGTGGCGTCGGGCCACGGGGGGCTGCCAGCGTACCAGTCCGGTCCGCGGACATCCGATGTCTGACCAGCAGGCGGGAAGCGGGCGGCAAGGGCCGGAACGGCGGTCGGGACGGGCGGCGGTCAGGACGGGCGGCGGTCGGCGAGCCGGTGCAGGCGGCCGGGGACGTCCAGGCCGATCAGCAGGATGACGACCAGGCTGAGGCCGAAGGTCAGCACGGCCAGCGACTGGCCGAGCGGGCGGCCCTCGGCGAGGCGGGCGCCGAGCAGCGGGGCGACGGCGCCGCCGAGCGCGCCGACGTTGTAGACGAAGCCGAGTCCGGAGGCGCGGCGTTCGACCGGCAGCTGGCCGCCGAGGTAGCGGGGCAGCAGGCCGGAGATGCCGAAGCTGGTGGCCTGGAGCAGGAACAGCAGGACGCCGAGCAGCAGCAGGTCGTCCTGGACGGCGAAGACCGGGAAGACGAAGGCGAGCGAGGCGGCGAGGGTGAGCGCGTACGCCTTGGCGGGGCCGAGGCGGTCGCCGGTGAACCCGGCCAGCACGCAGCCGGCGGCGGTGCCGAACCCGGCCCAGAACAGCACGTCCCGGACCTGGTCGGCGCCGTAGTGCAGTTCGGTCTTGAGGTAGGTGGGCAGCAGCGCCTGGATCGGCCAGGTGTACAGGAACCCGGCGAACACGGTGGCGGTCAGCGCGAGGTAGAGCACCCGGTGGTCGGGGCTGCCGAGCCGGACGGCCAGGGTGCCGAGGGCGGCGGCGGCGAGCAGGGCGAGCGTCCAGGCGGTGGCGGCGGTCGGGGCCCGGCCGGTGAACAGGGCCAGCAGGGCGGCGAAGGCGCCGGCCGCGAGGGCGAGGTGGAGGGCGGCCCGGCGCGGCGAGGGGGTGCCGTCGGGGCGGGTGAACAGCGGGCGGAACGGGTTGGGGCGGGTCGCGGTCTCGGCGATCGCCTCCTCCCAGTCGTCGGCCTCGGGCAGGGCGCGGCGCATCCAGAGCGCGAACAGGGCGGGCAGCACGCCGAGGTAGAACATCCAGCGCCAGCCGAGCGCGGGCACCACCTGGCTGTAGACCTGGGCGGCGAGGACGGTGCCGATCGAGTAGCCGGAGATCAGGAAGCCGCTGGCCCGGCCGCGCATCCGCTCCGGCCAGCTCTCCATCACGTAGGTGGCGCTGGCGCTGTACTCCCCCGCCATCCCGAGCCCGACCACCAGCCGGGCGGCGTACAGCGTGCCGTAGCCCTGGGCGAGGCCGCAGGCCAGGGTGCCGAGGGAGAACAGCAGGATGCTGGCGGTCATCGCGGCCCGCCGCCCGTGCCGGTCGCCCAGCGCGCCGAGCAGCATGCCGCCGAGCCAGCGGCTGACGAACGCGGCCGAGACCAGCGAGGCGGCCCGCACGGCGTCGAGTCCGAACTCGGCCCTGACCTCGGTGAGGACGAGGGTGATCAGGACGAAGTCGAAGCCGTCCAGCACGTAGCCGCCCCAGGCGGCGGCGAACGCCGTCCAGCCGCGCCGGCCCACCTGCCGGTACCAGCGCTCCGGCCGGGCTTCGCTGCTTCGCGGCGGTCGGTCCATCGCGGCAGGATATCCGGAGGCCCGGATTCCGATCGAGGCCGGGCCGGGCCGGACTGAGTCGGGCCGGCCCGGGTCGACGGCGCCGACCCGGCCGCCGGGGGCGCTGCCCACACCGAACGCGCTCCGCGCACCCGGGTGGAAGGACCCGACCCGCCGATCCGCACCTCCCGCGTCACGGCGCTGATCAGCCGGGACGGCGGCCGCCGGGCGGTGCTGGGCGCGGCCCGCCCCAGCTCCGGCACCCGGCCGAGCAGCAACGTCATGACCCTGGCGGTGCGGGACCTGGAGCCGGGTGAGGCGGTGCTGCCGACCACCTACCGCTCGGACGGCACGACCGTCGCCACGGCCGCGCCCTTCCAGGAGACCTCGGTCGCGGCGGCCGACGGCGCCGAACTGCTGGAGGAGCTCTGGTCCGCGCTCGACCCCCGGTTCCGGGTCGCCGCGGTCGTCCTGGACCCGGAGCGGGGGCCGGTCCCGGCCCTGCGGCGCAGCTCCTCCTGAGCGTCCCCCGTGGCGGGGGGCCGGCTCCCGCCACGGGGCCACACGTCATCCGACTCCCGTTCCCTGCGCTGTTGTTGACGATGCGTCAGGTCGTGGCGGCGGGCGCCTTGCCGCGCAGTCCGGTGGCGGTGACGACGGCCCCGAGCAGCAGGACCGCTCCGGCCGTGAGCAGCGCCCGGCGGGTGCCGTCGGCGCTGGACGGGGAGAGGCCGAGGACGACGCCGAGGACGGCGACGCCGAGCGAGGCGCCGACCTGGCGGGCCGAGTTGAGGACGCCCGCGCCCAGGCCGGCGAACTCGGCGGGGACGGCGCTCGCCATGCCCGCGACCAGCGAGGGCAGCGCGAAGGACACCCCGAAGCCGAAGGCCAGCAGGCCGGCCGCGGTGGCGGCCGGGGCGGCCGCCGAGTCGCCGGTGAACAGCGCCTGGAGCAGCGCGCCCGCGCCCATCAGGACGAAGCCCAGGGTGGCGGGGCGGCGCGGTCCGATCCGGCCGACCAGGCGGCCGGTGTAGATCGGGTTGAACGCGGTGGGCAGGGTCAGCGGCAGGAAGACCAGGCCGGTGACGGCCGGCGAGTAGTCCCGGCCGTCCTGGAAGAACAGCGACAGGACGAACAGCAGGCCGGAGAGGCCGAAGTTGGCGAGCAGGCCCGCCCCGACCGCCGGGGAGAAGCCGGGGCTGCGGAACATCCGCAGCGGGACCATCGCGGCGTCCCCGGCCCGCACCTCGGCCACCAGGAAGGTGACCGCGGCGAGCGCGGCGAGGGCGAGGGCGGCCAGCACGCCGGTGGCGCTCCAGCCCAGGTCGGGGCCCTCGGTCAGCGCGTACACCAGGGCGGCGAGCGCGACGACCGAGCTGGCCTGGCCGGTCAGGTCGAGTCCGCCGCGCTGCTTGACGGGGGTCTCGGGGGCCAGCTTGGCGGTGATCAGCAGGCTGACCAGCGCCAGCGGGACGTTGATCAGGAAGATCGCGCGCCAGCCGACGGTGGCGGTCAGCACGCCGCCGACCACCGGTCCGGCGGCCAGGGCCGCGCCGGTGATCGCGGCCCAGGCGCCCACCGCGCGGGCCCGCGCCGCGGGGTCGGTGTGGGCACCGGTGATCACCGCGAGCGAGGACGGCAGCAGCAGCGCCCCCGCAGCGCCCAGCGCCAGCCGCAGCGCGACCAGCACCGGCAGGGTGGTCGCCAGCGCGGAGACGCCGGACAGCACCCCGAACGCGACCAGGCCGGACAGGAAGACCCGGCGGCCGCCGAAGCGGTCCGCGAGCCAGCCCGCGGTGAGCAGCAGGGCGGCGAAGGTGATGGTGTACCCGTTGGTGACCCACTGGAGTCCGCTGAGGCCGACGTGCAGGTGGTCGGCCATCGCCGGGAGGGCGACCGAGACGATGGTCATGTCCAGCAGCACCATGAAGTAGCCGAGCGAGAGCCCGATCAGCAGTGCGCGCGGGGGGCCTTCGGACCGGGCCGGTGTGACGGCGGGCTGGACGCCGGCCTGCGTAGCCATGGGGTGCTCCTCGTTCGGTGAACGGACTGCCGCACCTCCCGGCGGCGGACGCACGGACGCACGGATCCGCCGATGGGGACCCATCGGTTCGTCGGGGGGCGGTGGGTCCATTCTCCCGGACGGGGAACGGGAGTTGGGGCTTCCGAGGACGGGAACGGCCTATGGGTACAATCGGCTGGGCCGATGGATCGTCAGAGGGGTGCCGCCACCGTGGAGTTACGACACCTGCGCACCTTCGAGGCGGTCGCCCGGACCCTCAGCGTGACGCAGGCGGCCCGCGAGCTGCACTACGCGCAGTCCAGTGTCAGTGACCAGATCCAGGCGCTGGAACGGGAGTTGGGCGTCGAGCTGATCAACCGCTCGCAGCGCCGGATCCGGCTGACCGCCCAGGGCGAGGTGCTGTCCTCGTACACCGGGCGGATCCTCACCCTGCTGGAGGAGGCCCGCTTCGCGGTCGCCCGGCCCGCCACCGAGCTGGCCGTGGGGGCCCTGGAGACGCTGAGCCGCTACCTGCTGCCCGAGGCGCTGGCGCACTACCGGGAGTCGCACCCGCGGACCAGGGTCCGGGTCTCCCGGCTCAACCGCGGCGAGCTGTACCGGTCGGTGCGCCGGGGCGACCTGGACCTCTGCCTGACCTTCGGCCCCCCGCCGGACGAGGCCGGGCTGTGCGCGGAGACGCTGGCCGAGGAGCCGCTGGTGGTCATCGTGCCGCCGGGGCACCCGCTGGCCGCCCGCGGCCGGGCCGGCCTGGCGGAGCTGGCCGCCGAGCCGTTCCTGGCCACCCAGCCGGGCTGCGGGTTCCGGGAGATGTACGACGCGGCCTTCGGGTCGGTGCCCGGCAAGGAGCCGGTCGCCGAGGTGGACAGCATCGGCACCCTGGGCGCCTGCGTCGCGGCCGGGATGGGCTGCGCGCTGCTGCCGCTGGTGTCGGTCCGCGGCCCGGCCGGCCGGGGCGAGGTCGCCCTGGTGGAGATCGGCGACGCCGAGCTGCGGACGGCGGTCACCATGACCTGGCTGGAGCGCAACTCGGCCAACCCCAACCTGCTCGGCTTCCAGCGCGCCGTCCGCGGGCACCTGGCGTCCTGAGCGGCCCCGGTCAGCCGCCGAGCACCGGTCGACCGTCGGGCGCTGGTCAGCCGCCGGGCGCTGGTCAGCCGCCGGGCACCGGCCGAGCAGCGGGCCGGGCCCCGGTCAGCCCGCCGGCCGCCAGCCGAGCAGCGGGCCGAGCCGGGTGGCGAGGTCGGTGAGGATCTGCGCGTAGTCCTCCGGGGCGAAGGTGAACGGCAGCGCGAAGGCGACCTCGTCGGCCTCCCGGAACCCGGCGTGCGCGTACAGCCGTTCGGCGAGCTGCTCGCTGGTGCCGACCAGGTCGGGGGCGAACAGCACGCGGTTGGGGCCCTGCGGGGCCAGCGTGCGGGCGTACCGGGACTCCGCGTACGCCTCGTACTTGGCGCGCTGCTCGGGGGTGGCGCCGTCGGTGGGGACGACCACCAGGCCGTGCGAGACCCGGGCCCGCTCGCCCGCGGGGTGGGCGGCCCGGAAGGCCCGGATCTGGGCGAGCTGGTTGTCCTCGAAGCCGTCGCCCTGCTCGGCCCGCACCACGCTGCTGGTGAGCAGGTTGAGCCCGTGCTCGCCGGCCCAGCGCGCCGAGCGCAGGCTGCCGGCGCCGTACCAGACCCGGGCGGCCAGGCCGGGCACGTGCGGCTGGACCCGCTCGGAGTACGCCTCGATGCCCTCGGTGCCCCGGAAGCCGCTGGCCCGCTGGCCGCGCAGCAGGCCGACCAGCCGCTCGACCCGGCCGTAGCCGAAGTCCTCCCGGTCGGCGGTGTCGGGGTACAGCGCGCCCTTCACGTCCTCGAAGTGCACCGGCACGCCGATGCTGACGCCGGGGTTGAGCCGTCCGCCGGAGAGCACGTCGACGGTGGCGAGGTCCTCCGCGTAGCGCAGCGGGTTCTCCCAGCCGAGCGGGGTGACGGCGGTGCCGAGGCCGATCCGGCGGGTGCGCTGGCTCGCGGCGGCGAGCACCGTCAGCGGGGAGGAGATGCCGTACTGGAGGTGCCGGTGGCGCAGCCAGGCGGTGTCGTAGCCGAGCTGCTCGCCGAGTTCGATCAGCCGCAGGGTGGCTTCGTGGCCGCCCGCCGGGTCGTGCTCGTCGAACAGCCCGATGGTCAGGAATCCCAGCGAGCGCAGTGGCCGGTCGGGGGTGGGCACCGGGTTCCTCCTCGGTCCGTGCGGTCTCCGTGCTGCCGCCACGCTCACACACCGGGGCCGGAGTGATCAACGGTCGGCCGGGATTGTGATCCGGCGCCACGCTCCCGCAACACTCCGCGCGCCCGGTCGGCCCCGGCCGGCCCCGGTCGGCCCCGGTCAGCCCCGGTAGGTCTCCAGCAGGCGCAGCCACACCTCGCTGACGGTCGGGTAGGCGGGGACGGCGTGCCACAGCCGGGAGAGCGGGACCTCGCCCGCGACGGCGACGGTCGCGGAGTGCAGGAGTTCGGCGACGCCGGGGCCGGTGAAGGTGACGCCGACCAGCACCTCGCGGTCGAGGTCGACGACGGCGCGGGCCCGGCCGCGGTAGTCGTCGCCGTACAGGGCGGCGCCGGAGACGCCGCCGAGGTCGTAGTCGACGGCGCGCACCCGCAGCCCGGCGTCCTCGGCCTCGCGCAGGGTGCGGCCGACGGCGGCGACCTCGGGGTCGGTGAAGACCACCTGCGGGACGGCGGCGTGGTCGGCGGTGGCGACCGAGCGGCCCCAGGGCGCGAGGTCGAGCGGGCGGCCGGCGGCGCGGTCGGCGATGGCGGCGCCGAAGATCCGGCCCTGGTACTTGCCCTGGTGGGTGAGGAGCGCGCGGTGGTTGACGTCGCCCGCGGCGTACAGCCAGCCGGCCGGGACGGCGGTGGCCCGGCCGGTGTCGTCGGTGTCGATCCAGCTGCCGGGTTCGAGCCCGACGCTCTCCAGGCCGAGGTCGGCGGTGGCCGGGCGGCGGCCGGTGGCGAACAGCGCCTCGTCGGCGGGCAGTCGGGTGCCGTCGTCCAGGTCGAGCAGCAGGGTGCCGTCCGGTTCGCGGCGCAGGGCGGTGACCGAGGCGCCGAGCCGGACGTCGACCCCGGCGGCGCGCAGGCCGTCCGAGACGAGCTGCCCGGCGAACTCCTCGGTGCGCTCCAGCAGTCGCCCGCCGCGCACCAGCAGGGTGACCTCGCTGCCCAGGGCCCGCCAGGCGGTGGCCATCTCGACCGCGACGACGCCGCCGCCGACCACCGCGAGCCGCCCGGGGACGGACTGCGCGGAGGTGGCCTCGCGGCTGGTCCACACCCGGGCGTCGGCCAGGCCGGGCAGGTCGGGGAGGGCGGCCCGGGTGCCGGTGCACACGGCGACGGCGTGCCGGGCGGTGAGGGTGCGCCGCCCGCCGCCGGGGGTGTCGACGGTGACCCTCCGCTCGCTGTCCAGCCGTCCGTGCCCGCGGACCAGGTCGATCCCGGCCGAGGCGAGCCACTCGACCTGCCCGTCGTCGTGCCAGTGCGAGGCGAACGCGTCCCGGCGGGCCAGCACGGCGGCCGGGTCGAGCGGCCCGGTGACGGCCTCCCGGCTGCCCGCCACCCGCCGGGCGTCGGCGAGGGCGGCGACCGGGCGCAGCAGCGCCTTGCTGGGCATGCACGCCCAGTACGAGCACTCGCCGCCGAGGAGTTCGCGCTCGACCAGGGCCACGCTCAGGCCCCCGGCGCGGGCCCGGTCGGCGAGGTTCTCCCCGGTGGGGCCGCCACCGATCACCACCAGGTCGTAGCCGTCGTCCTCGGCGCCCATCGCACCCACCGCCCTCTCCGTTCGCCCCGCCGCCCCTCGACGGCCCGTCACCCCATCGTGCCGCACCGGCCCCCGCCGGACCGGGTCCCCGGCCGGACGGGGTGTCACGTACCGTCGGGGCCGATGCGTTACCAGGGCATGGATCACTCATCGAACCGGGCGGGGCCGGACGACGGACCGGGGACGCCGCGGACACCGGAGTTCGAGGAATTCGTCGCGTTCCGCGAGCGGCACCTGCTGCGGACGGCCTTCCTGCTGACCGGCGGGGACGCGCACCTCGCGGAGGACCTGGTGCAGGAGGCGCTGGGCCGGGTCTTCCTGAAGTGGCGGAAGATCTCCCGGCTGGAGAACCCGAACGGCTACGCGCAGACCGTGCTGGTCAACACCTTCCTGTCGTACCGGCGGCGGCGCTCCACCACCGAGCGGATCACCGACGTGCTGCCGGAGACCGGGGTGGACGACCCCGATCCGGCGCTGCGGCTGACCCTGCTGCGGGCACTGTCGGCGCTCTCCCCGGCGGACCGGGCGGTGCTGGTGCTGCGGTTCTGGGAGGACCGCAGCGTCGAGGACACCGCCGGCGTGCTGCGGATCGGCGACAGCGCGGTGCGCACCCGCACCAAGCGGGCGCTGGTCCGGCTGCGGTCGGTGCTCGGCACCGACCTCGACGCCCTGCTGGGGCGCCCGTCCTCCCCCACGTCCACCGGCGATCCCGACAAGGCGGTGCCGCACCATGTCCACTGACGACGAACTGGGTTCCGCGCTCTCCCGGGTGTTCGACGGCGCGGTCGCGCTGGCGCCGGAGCCGGTGCCGGGACGGCTGGCCGCGGGGGCCCGCCGTTCCGGCCTGCGGCGGCAGCGGCGGCACGTGGCGGCGGCCACGGGCGCGCTGGCGGTGACGGTGCTGGCGGCGGCGGCCGGCCTCTCGGCCGCCGGGTACGGGCACTCCGGTGCGGACGACCCTGCCACCTCGGGGCACGTCCGGGTGTCGGAGCAGCGCTTCGAGGAGCTGCTGGCCGGGGCGCTGCCGAAGGACGGCAGGCTCCAGCGGATGGACCGCGCCTGGACCGGCGGGCACAGCCCGCACGAGATGGGCAGCACGCTGTTCTACGACGACGGGTCCGGTGCGAGCTGGCTCGAAGTGACCGTGCAGTACACCGCGGACCGGGTCGACCAGGTGGTCTGCATGAACGCGTTCCAGGTGCCGACGGACTCCTGCGCGCGCACGGTGCAGCCGGACGGCTCGGTGCTGGTCATCGACAAGCTGCGCAACCAGAGCGTCGCCGCCGTGCGGGAGTGGCGGGCGGTGTGGGCCGCGCCGGACGGCCGCCAGGTACGGCTGACCGAGTACAACGGGGAGCCGAGCAACCCCTCCCGGAGCGCCCCGCCGCTGACGGACGCCCAGCTGACCGCCGCGGTGACCTCCCCGGTGTGGACGGAGGCGTTCGCCGCGCTGACCCCGGTGGCGGGCACCCCGGACGCCACCGTCTCGGCGGACGCCCACCCGTCGCCGACCGCCGCCGGGACGGCGGAGACGCTGCTGGACGAGCTGACCGCGCTGCTCCCGGCGGGGACCACCGTGGACACCCGCGACCCGTCGAACAGTCGGCTGGCGGTGACCGCGCAGGGGCGGCACAGCTCGCTGACGGTGGCGTTCGACCCGCCCTCCCAGCGCGGGCTGGACGACCTGGCCACCCTGCCGCAGACCCTGCCGACCCCGCTGGAGGTCCGCGAGCCGCTGCCGGGCGGCGGGATGGTGGTGGTCAACGCCACCGGCAACGGCAAGACCGCGACCGACGTCCTGCTGCACTGGGGGGCGACCGTGTACTACCCGGACGGCGCCCAGCTGCGGGTCAACGAGTGGAACGGGGAGAAGGGCTACGAGGCCGCGCCCGGCACCCCGGCGCTCGACCTGGCCGCGCTGAAGGCGATCGTGCTCTCGCCGTCCTGGCGGTCCTGAGCAGCGCGGAAGGCCGCTCCCCGGGTCGGCGGTTCCCGGGGAGCGGCCTTCCGGCCGTACTCGGCCCCGCTCAGCTCTGCTTGATCGCCGAGACGTCGAACTCCAGCACGACCTTGTCGCCGACCAGCACGCCGCCGCCCTCCAGCGCGGCGTTCCAGGTGACGCCGAACTCCTTGCGGCTGATGGTGACCGAGCCCTCCAGGCCGACCCGCAGGTTGCCGTAGGGGTCGACGGCGTTGCCGGTGTACTCGAAGTCGATGGTGACCGGCTTGGTGGTGTCCTTGATGGTGAGGTCGCCGGTGACCCGGTAGTCGGTGTCGGACTTCTGCTCGACCTTGGTGGTGCGGAAGGTGATGTCGGGGAAGTTCGGCGCGTCCAGGAAGTCGTTGGTGCGCAGGTGCTGGTCGCGCTGCTCGACGCCGGTGTCGATGCTCTCGGTCTTGATCACGACCTGGCCGGTGGACTTGGCCGGGTCGGCGCCGTCCAGGTGCGCGGTGCCCTCGAACTGGTGGAAGGCACCGCGCACCTTGGTGACCATGGCGTGGCGGGCGACGAACCCGATCCGGGTGTGGGTCGGGTCGAGGACGTAGTCCCCGGTGAGCTCGGGCAGGCTGACGGTCATGGTCGGCGCTCTCTCCTCGTGGCGGTACGCGTGCGGCGGACCGGGCCTGCCGGTCCACCGCCCACGCTAGGCGCTGCGCTCCCGCGCACCGTCCGTGACACGCGGCTGACGACGGGTCGACGACGGGTCGGCGGCGTCAGCCGAAGCGGCCGTTGACGTAGTCGGCGGTGCGCGGGTCGGCCGGGTCTGTGAAGAGGCGTTCGGTGGGGCCGGACTCGACGATCCGGCCGGGGGTGTCGTGGGTGGCGAGGAAGAACGCGCAGGACTGGGAGACGCGTTGGGCCTGCTGCATGTTGTGGGTGACGATGACGATGGTGACCCGGTGGCGCAGTTCGGCGATGGTCTCCTCGATCCGGCGGGTGGAGGTCGGGTCGAGCGCGGAGCAGGGTTCGTCCATCAGCAGGATCTCCGGGGAGACCGCGAGCGAGCGGGCGATGCACAGGCGCTGCTGCTGGCCGCCGGAGAGCGCGCCGCCGGGGGTGCCGAGGCGGTTGCTGACCTCGTTCCACAGGCCGGCCTGCCGCAGGCTGGACTCGACCAGGTGGTCGCGCTCCTCGCGGGTGGCCCTGATGCCGGACAGCTTGAGCCCGCTGACCACGTTGTCGTACAGCGACATCGCGGGGAACGGGTTGGGGCGCTGGAAGACCATGCCGATCCGGCGGCGGACCTCGGCGGGGCGGCGGTGCGGGGCGTACACGTCCTCGCCCGCCAGCAGGACCTCGCCCGCCAGTGCGGCGCCGCGCACCATCTCGTGCATCCGGTTGAGGATCCGCAGGTAGGTGGACTTGCCGCAGCCGGACGGGCCGATCAGGGCGGTGATCTCACCGGCCCGCATGGTGAAGGAGACCCGTTCGAGCACCTTGCGCGCGCCGAACCAGGCGGTGACCTCGCGGGTCTCCAGCCCGGACAGGGCGCGGGGCGCCGGGTCGGACGGGACGGGTGGCAGCGGCACCGTGGGCGGGTCGTCCTGGGCTCCGGACTCCTGGACGGGGAAGGGGGGTTGGGCGGTATCGGTCATCGTCGGGCGGTCCTTTCCCGGGGAGCTCAGTAGACGTTGGGGAGCAGGGCGGCGGCGTTCTCGTACACCGACCAGAGCAGGGCGGCGACCACCGGTGCGAAGCACGGGTAGGCGGCGGAGCGGCGCCAGCGGCGGGCCGCGAGGACGGCTCCGGCGACGGCCGGCAGCAGGGCCAGCGACCAGAGTTGGAGCGCGGGCAGGGCACCCTTGTCGGCGGCCAGCACCTTGTCGGCGGCGGTGCCGGCCGGCCGCTCGGCACCGGCCGGTTCGGGGTCGCCGTCGAGCCTGGCGCCCACCAGCACGGTGCTGGTGGGGATCCAGTCGGAGTCGCCGGTGACCAGCACCAGCCGGTTGGGCGCGGGGTCCTGGATCGGGTGGTCGCCGTCGCCGTAGGTGTTGACGGTGTAGTGGAAGCTGCCCTGGCCGGTGGTGACGTCGATCCGGTCGCCGACCTTGAGCCGGGTCAGGTCGGCGAACGGCGCGCCGAACGCGGTGGAGCGGCCGAACAGCACGGACACCCCGGGCTGTCCGGGCAGCACGGTGTCGCGCCGGTGGCCGGGGCCGCGCATCAGGTCGCGGCCGGTGGTGCCCTCGAACACGACGGTTCGGCGCAGGCCGAGCGCCGGGACGTCGAGGACGGCCAGCGGCGCGCCGTCCTCGGTCGGGCCGGTGGGCGCGGTGGCGTTGGCGAGCCGGTCGCGCAGGGTGGCGTAGGCGGTGGACTGGTGGCGGGCCTCCTGCAGGCCGGAGAGGCCGAGCAGGTAGCCGGCGAAGCCGAGCAGGAGCACGGCGGCCAGCGTCGCCGCCCGGGCCACCGCCAGCAGCGGGTGCCGGGCCGGGGGCGCCGGGGGTCCGCCGGGGCCCGGCCGCACGGCGGTGGCCGGCCGTTCCAGGGTGGGCGCGGTCATCTGCCGGTCTCCTCGGGTGCGGGGCCTGCGGTCGGCGCGGTGCCGGTGGCGGTCGGCGCGGTGGCGGTGGCGGTCGGCGCGGTGGCGGGGTTCACCGGCTGCCCGCCGTCCGGTCGCGGCGGCGCCACCAGGCGGCCAGCAGCGGGGGGACGGTGACCACGCCGAGGAGTTCGAGCGCGGTGAGCGTGGACAGCAGCCAGTCCTGCGGGCGGCCGCCGAGCGCGACCACCTGGGCGGGTGCGGCGCCCGAGCCGCCGCCGGAACCGCTGCCGGTACCGCTGTCGAGCAGTTCGCCGGTCTGCGGGTCGATCACCGCCGGGGACCCGTCACCGGTGCCGCCCGAACCGTCCGTGCCGGTGCCGCCGTCGCCCGTCCCACCGGAGCCCGAACCGGAACCGCCGCCGGAGCCGGAGCCGCCGCCGCTGCCGCCCGTCCCGCCGGAGCCCGAACCGCCGCCGCCGGAGCCGGACTTGGAGTTGCCGGCCTTGACCGCCTGGCCGTTCTGCACGGTGCAGTCCAGCGGGCTGCCCTGCTTGTCGCACGGGGAGGGCTGCGGGGCGTTCTTCAGCACGGTCAGCTCGCCGGCCGGGTTGAACGTCGGGTTGGGGCAGTTGTTGAGCGCGTTCGGGTCGACGGGGCTGGCGTTGCCGGGGATGTGCTGGGTCTGGAGCAGGCCGCCGCGCACCAGGTTGCGCGGGATCGGCGAGTAGCCGAGGTCGTCCGCCTCGCCCTGCCCGGCGCACAGCACGTAGGCCAGGTAGCGGCTGAGCGCGCTGCCCTTGGCGTCGTTGAAGCGCGGCGGGACGGGGAGGGCGGCGCCCGCCCGCGGCACGATCAGGTAGCTGTAGGAGGAGATCGGGTAGGAGCGGGCGTCGCCGTTGCCGTAGACGCCGTCGAGGTTCTGCTGCAGGTAGTCCGGGTCGTCGGTGGGGGTGCTGTCGTCGACGCCGCGGATCTTCGCGGCGGTCAGCGCCACCGCGACGTTGGAGGCGGTCGGCAGGGTGTAGTACCCGGCCGGGTTGAGCACCTTGACGACGGGCCAGTCGCTGCGCTTGGCGAACGCGTACTCGTCGTAGCCGATCGCGCCGATGCCGGTCGGCGACTGGATGTAGCCCGCGACCACGTCCGAGCCGTTCTGCGAGGTCATCCGGCCGGACGGCGGGAAGAACTCGGTGTAGTCGCCGCAGCTGACGCCGTTGACCTTGGTGCAGTAGGCGTCCCACTCGTCCTTGTGGGTGTGCTCCATCCAGCGGGTGAACTGGGCGGTGGCGCCGGAGCCGTCGGAGCGCACCACCGGGGTGATCGGGACCTTCGGCAGCGCCCTGCCGTAGTCGGCGGTGATCTTCGGGTCGTCCCAGGAGGTGATCCGGTTGGTGAAGATGCCGACGATGGTGTCCGGGGACAGCCTCAGGTCGGTGATCTTCTTGCCGCCGAGCTCCAGGTGGTACATCAGCGCGGTGCCGCCGGCCGTGATCGGCACGTAGGAGTACCCGTACGTCGGGTTCTCCGCGGTGCCCACGCCGGTCCTGGTCCGGCCCTGGTCCACGCCGCTGTCGTTCTTGCTGCGGAACGGCACGTCGGAGGCGGTGAAGTCGTCCTGGCCGACCCGCCACTGCACCCGGCCGGCCGCCGAGCCGACCGGGTTGAAGTCGATCTCGATGCCCAGCGGGCCGACGTCGCGCCGCCACTGGTCGATGGCCGGCCCGGCCCAGCTGGAGCCGTCCGCGTTCAGCGAGGTGGCGGCGTACGCCGGGGACGCGCCGAGCAGCGCGGTGGGCAGGGCCAGCACGGCGGCGAGCAGCGCCGCGGCCAGGTGACGGAGTCGCACGGGACGGGTCTTCCTTCTGTGACGGGTCAACCGGGGCGGACGGGTCGGCCGGGTCATCGGATCTCCACCGCCGGTGCGGTCCCGGCCGGCACCGGCACGGACGCGGGGACGGACGTGGAAGCGGGGACGGACGCGGGGGCGTCGGGGGCGGCCGCGGTGCGGGCCCGGCGCAGCGGGTGGCGGGTGGGCCGGTCGGCGGGGGTGCGGTGGCGACCCAGGACGCGGGCGGTGACGAACAGCACCAGCACCACGGCCATCAGGGTCAGCGCGCCGGCGAACGCCCGGGCCACCATGTCGGGGTAGGGCTGCTTGACGTAGTTCCAGACGTACAGCGGCAGGCTGGCCTGGTTGCCGTGCAGCGGGTCGAGGTTCATCCGGGCGGTGAAGCCCGCGGTGAGCAGCACCGGGGAGGTCTCGCCGACGCCGCGGGCCATGCCGAGCACCACGGCGGTGGTCAGGCCGGGCCGGGCGGTGGGCAGCACCACGTGCCACACGGTGCGCCACTGGCCGGCGCCGAGCGCGTAGGACGCCTCCTTGAGGGTGCCGGGGACGAGCCGGACGACCACCTCGGCGGCGCGGGTGACGATCGGCGTCATCATCACGGTCAGCGCGAGCGAGGCGGCCAGGCCGCTCTTCTCGGCGCCCAGGGTGAGGATGACCACGCCGAGCACGAACAGGCCCGCCACGATGGACGGCAGCGCGGTCATCGCCTCGACCAGCACCCGCACCGGCTTGACGAAGCGGGCGCCGCGCCGGGTGGTGCCGGACTCGACCAGGAAGACGGCGGTCAGGATGCCCAACGGGACGGAGAACAGGGTGGCCAGGCCGAGCTGTTCGAGCGAGCCGACCACGGCGTGCAGGCAGCCGCCGGAGGTGATCGGCGACAGCGGGGCGGTGGTGCGCATGGTCTCGGTGAAGAAGTTCCAGTGCCGGGCGGCCTCCGCGCCGCGGAGGGCGACGTACCAGAGCTGCTCGAAGATGACGCCGACCACCAGCAGGCCGGAGCTCCAGGCGAGCGCGGTGGCCAGCCGTTCGCGGACGGTCAGCGCGTCCCACTGCAGCCGCCCGGCCAGGGCGTACAGACCGAGGAACAGCAGGTACCAGCTGAGCAGGAAGCCGAACGCGCCGCTGAACGGCAGCACCCGCTCGTACAGCAGCCAGTCCAGGGCGAGCGCGCCAGCCGCCGCGCCGAGCAGGGTGTACACCTCCTCGCGGGTGGTGCCGCCGAGCCTGACCCGGCGCTGCTCGGGGAGGCCGGGGTGCTCGGGGAGGCCGGGGTGCTCGGGAGGGTCGAGGGGCGTGGGGTGCATGCGGTCTCCTCCGGTCAGTCCGAGGTCGAGGCGCCGGACCGGGACCGGCTGATGACGAACCCGGCGGCCACGTTGACCAGCAGGGTGAGGGCGAACAGCACCAGGCCGGCGGCCATCAGCGCGGACAGCGACAGGCCGTCGGACTCGCTGAAGCGCAGCGCGATCAGCGAGGAGATCGAGCCGCTGCCGTTCTCCAGCACGTGCCAGGAGATCCGGAACACCGGGGAGATGATCAGCGCGACGGCGATGGTCTCGCCCATCGCGCGGCCGAAGCCGAGCATCACCGCGCCGATCACGCCGCCGCGCCCGAACGGCAGCACCACGGTGCGCACCATGCCCCAGCGGGTCGAGCCGAGCGCGTAGGCGCCCTCGCGCTCGCCGGCGGGGGCCTGCGAGAACACCTCGCGGCTGAGCGAGGTGATGATCGGGATGATCATCAGCGACACCACGGTGCCCGCGATGAAGGTCGAGGAGGTGTACGAGGTCGGGGTGTCGCCGGTGCGCACCCCCAGGAACGGCAGCGGCGCGCCGAGGTGGTTGGCCAGCCAGCGGCACAGGCCGACGAAGCGCGGCTGCAGGAAGAACAGGCCCCACAGCCCGTACACGATGCTGGGGATCGCGGCCATCAGGTCGACCAGCGAGATCAGCGCGGGGCGCAGCCGGACGGGTGCGTACTCGGAGATGAACAGCGCGGCGGTGAGCGAGACCGGGACGGCGATGCACAGCGCGATGAGGGCGATCAGGATGCCGTCGGGCAGCATGGCGGCGATGCCGAAGGTGTGCGCGGCGGTGCGCCAGTTCTGCTCGGTGAGGAAGGACCAGCCGACGGCGTGCAGCGCCTCGGAGCCGCGCATCAGCAGGAAGAAGGCGATCAGCCCCATCAGCACGAACACCGACAGGCCGGCGGCGCGCAGCACGCCGCGGAAGGTCCGGTCGGCGGGCGAGGCGGGGGCGCTGATCCGGCGGGGCCGGTCGGGGTCGGGCGTCGGCGGTGGGACGCGGGTGTCCGTCGGCTGGACGGCGGCTGTCATGGTGTCAACTCTCCGCGCGGTGAGGGTTCCTGGGGCATGGGGACGCTGGGGTGCGGGGCCGGACGGGCGCGCGGGGCGCCCGTCCGGCGGGGCGGGGTCGGGCCGCGGCCGGTCAGCCGCGGCGGATCAGCCGGGACCAGAACCGGCCCGCGCCGCGGCGGAGGTTCGCCCCGGCGGGCGTGCCGCCGAGGAACAGCGCCGCGGGGCCGCCGACCAGCAGGACGGCGCCGGTGGCGAGGATCACCGGCAGCAGCAGCCGGGCCGTCCCGGCGCGGTCGGCCGCGACCTGGCCGACCGGGGCGGCGGCGAGGCCGGGCGAGGGGCTGCCGCCGGGCCTGCCGGTGGCGGCGGCGTCCTGGGCGGTGGGGCTGCTGCCGGCGGTGGCGCCGGTGCCGCCCGTGCCGCCCGTGCCGCCGGTGCCCGTGCCGCCGCCGTCGCCGTCGCCGTACGAGACGTTGCTGCCGCCGGTGCCCGGGCCGGCCCCGGAACCGCCGGTGTCCGAGCCCGGACCACCGCCCTCCCCGCCGTCCACGGCGTCGGGGGCCTTGCCGGGCGGGGTGCCGTCCTGGGCGGCGACGTGGTCGGCGGCGGCCTTCGCCTGGGCGACCTGACTCTTCGTCAGATCAGCGTAGCCGAGCGCGAGTTGGCCTGGGGCGCGGCCGTAGACCTGCCCCTGGAGCGGGTCGGTGACGGTGCGCACGAACCGGCTGATCGCGGCGGCCTTGGCCGGGCCGAGGCCCTCGGTGGGCAGCATGGCGTACTGCACCATGGTCAGCGGGTACGCCTTCGGGTCCTTGGCGTAGGCGGAGTCGTCGTCCTCGTAGGGCAGCCGCTGGGTGCCGGTGGCCCCGTCGAACGGCATGTCCTTGGCGGCGGCCTGCATCGAGGTGAGCGTCGGCGTGGTGAACGCCCCCGCGCCGTTGGGCAGTTCGGCCTCGGTGAGGTTCATCGCCTGGGCGTCGCCGCTGTCCATGACGGCGAACAGCGCCCGGCTGCCGGGGGGCATGGTGAAGCACTTCGGGTGCTGGCCGGTGTCGTCGACGTAGGGCAGTTGGCAGGACAGCCGGTTCTCCAGCACCATCCGCAGCACCTGGCCGAGGCCGCCCAGCACCGGGTTCCACTCGTACTGCTTGTGGTTGTTCTGGCCGCTGTAGTCGAGCGGCTGGAACGAGTCGACCGGGTAGCCGGCGAAGCCCGGCGGCAGGAACTCGGTGTTGACGTGGGTGCCCCACGGGTCGGCGGCGCCGTGGAGGAACTGCGCGGCGTCCGGGTCGGCGGCGATCCACTCGGTCAGCCGGTGCACCAGGTCGGTGGTGCCGCCGACCACGATCGGCGCGCTGTTGGCGACGTTGCCGCAGCCGGGCCAGGTCACGTCGGGCGCGACCTCGGCGTTGAGCTTGCGGAACTCCTCGTCGTCGAAGACGCAGAGCGGGTTGCCGCGGACGGTGTCGGTGTCGTCCGCGTTGTACTGGCGGTAGGTCTGGGTGAGCATCTTGGCCAGCAGCCGCTGGTTGAGCCGGACCCGGCGGACCTGCCGGTGGGTGGCGCCGTCGTCGATGACGAAGACCACCGAGACCGCGCTGTTGGCGAGCGGCGCGTAGGCGTACGGGCGGGTCGGCGGTTCGGTGTCCGGGACGGAGGTCAGCGCGACGTCCGCGCCGGACCTGCGCAGGAAGGACGCCCGGGCCTGCGGCTCGCCGTTGCCGACGGAGTACTGCACCCGCAGCGGCTCGCTGTTCAGGCAGCTGCCGGTGCGCCACTGCTGCATGGCCCGGTCGGCCATCTCCAGGCCGATCGCGGAGAAGTCCGCGTCACCGGCCGTGCAGGCGTCGGGGGTCGGCGCGAAGTCCAGCGGGACGGTGACGTGCCGTTTCCAGGCGCAGGCCTCGCCGGTCATGTAGGTGGTGTCGACCGGCCGGAGCCGGAACGACGCGTCCGAGGCGGTGTCGAAGTTGAAGTCGATGTCCGCCGAGTGGTCGTCGCAGTTGATCGCGAAGTCGGGGTAGCTGCTGGCGCCCATCGTGTCGCCGCCGTAGTTCGGCTCGATCACCAGCGAGCACTTGTGGGTGTTGTCGCAGCCCAGGCCCTGGCTCTGCGTCGCGGTCCACAGCTCGATGTCCGCCTCGCCGGTGCCGTCCGGGCGGGTCGCCGCGATCACCATGTTCGACGGGAACTCGGGGGACGTCCCGGCCGCCGGCGTGTCCTGCAGGAAGCCCTTGCCCGGCTCGCCGCCGTACAGGGTGGAGCCGTAGCAGTCGGTGATCTGCGGCTTCTCGCCCTTGCACTGGTAGATCCGGATCGCGTAGTAGACGCCCCCCGCGAACGGGGAGATCACCTGGACGGGCTCGTTCATGAAGTCGACGGTCGGCGTGAGGCCCGACCAACTGACGTGCACCACCTGGTTCCTGAGGTCGTTGACCTGGGAGACCGTGACCCTCCCGGGGGCCCCGTCCTGACCGGTGGCCGGGTCGAACCGGTTCGGCCCGTCCACCTCCACCCCGGAGGCCGCCCGCGCGGGCTGGACCCCGGGCCCGCCGAGCGGCAGGAACACGACGACGGCGGACACCGTCCAGGCCAGCACGGCCGCCAGGTAGGTCTTCAACGGACGGGATCCGGTTCTCAGCCCCCACGGGCGGGTTCTCATCGGCGCAGCACCTCCGGCGACGGCGCGCCGGACCGGGCACGCACGGATGACAGGGAGCGGAGCGCCCGTACGGCGGCTCCGATGGTATTCGGCCATTCGCGTCTGGCCGGTCGCTGTCCCTCAGGTGTACGAGACCCCAATGAGGGCTCGAATCAAGGAGATTGGCGATCCGTCAGAAACCGGAGCCGCCCGGCCGGAATCGGCCGGGCGGCTCCCGCGCGGGGTGGCCCGTCAGGAAGCGGGCGTGTACGACACCGTGAAGGAGCCGACGCTCTGGCCCGCCGCGAAGAAGCCGGTGCGCAGCTTGCCGTCGAGGTACCGGGCGCCCTCGGCGTCCAGCACCAGCGAGTCGGCGGCCAGGTTCTGCGTGCTGCCGTCGACGGTGATCGCGTTGTTGCCCGCCGGGTCGAACAGCGCGACCGGGGTGGTCGAGCCGTCCGGGACGGCCGTCACCGTCCAGTTGTCGAAGGAGAAGGCCAACTGGTGGAAGGAGACCGCGCTGCCGGTCTTCGCGTTGACGAACAGCAGGCCGCCGCCGAGGTTCACGCCGCCGAAGAAGGTGCTCAGGCTGCCGCTGCCGTCGCTCACCGGGAAGCTCGCCGACAGGCCGGTGGCGGCGTCGTACCCGGCGGTCGCGGTGGGCAGCGGCACGGCCACGATGCCCGCCTGCGCGGCCTGCTGGAAGAACGCGTTGCTCTCGTGGATCACCGCGCTGCCGCCCGCCGGGGCGGCGGAGGCGGCGGTGGCGGACGCGGCGGTGGCGGCGAGGGCGAGACCGGCGACCGCGGCGGCGATCCGGACGGTGGGACGGGACATCCTGGCTCCTTGGGCTGGGTGCGTGCTGGTGCGTGCTGCGCTGCTCGGCGCGTGCTGCTCTGCTCGGCGCGTGCTGCTCTGCTCGGCGCGTGCTGCTCTGCTCGGCGCGTGGTGGCGCGTGCTGCTCGGTGGTGCGGGCGCGCTGCCCACGGGCCGCCGCCCGTCCCGGCCGGAGCGTGGGACGGGCGGGGCGCGGGACGGGCGGGGCGCGGGACGGGCGGGGTGCTGCGCGTGGTGCCTGGGTGGACCGTCAGATGTGGATGGTGGAACCGCAGGCCGCCGGGGCCAGGTAGCCGTAGCTGACCGTGGTGGCCTTGCCGGCGTCGGTGCAGAGGTAGCCGGTGGAGCCGAAGAGGGCGCGCAGCGCGGTGCCCTTGACGCCGGTGTCGTTCCAGTCCGCCTCGCGGACCACGTTGTAGAGCACCCGGCCGTAGATCGGGTTCGCGAAGGTCGGGTTGAGGGTGCCGGCGGTGGTCAGCGGGGCGACGCCGTTGACACTGCGCAGGGTCAGGCTGCCCTTGTCGTCGACCGAGGTGACGTGGCCGTTGGCCTGGCCCACCCAGTGGCCGACCGAGTACGGGAAGATCACGTCGGGGTCGTTCAGCAGCGTGTCGGTGCCCTCGTTCTCCTGCGGGCCGGTGACCACGCAGGGACCCAGGACCGGGTTGCCGATCGCCTTCAGGAAGAAGGCCCGGGTGCCGGAGTTGATCTGCGGCAGGTAGGGCTTGATGGTGCCCGAAGTGCCGCCGAAGTTCGACCAGTTGGTCTTGTTGACGGCGCAGGAGTAGATGTCGTACAGGTTCTGGGTGGTCAGGTTGGTCGGGGCGTGGCCGCCGGACTTCGCCGACCAGGTCACCGCGTCCTTGCCGAACGCGACGAACAGGTTGGAGGGCAGGTCACCGGTCTGCGGGCCCCGGGAGGAACGCGCGTAGTCGAACGGGCTGTTGGCGGCGTTCAGCGCGGCGATGCCCGCGCCGGAGCCGTTCGGGCGGTCGATCTCGGCGGCGCCGGACTTCGGGGTGATCTTCGTCGAGCCGGTCGCGTCCCAGCTGTACAGCTTCGGGGTGCCCGACACGGTGGCGTTGTAGTCGACCGAGAACTGGTTGAGCAGAGCCTGCGTGGTGTCCGAGCCCGAGCCGACGATGTCCGTGGTGGCCGGGACGGTGCCGGTGGCCGGGTCCGCCATCGCGGGGACGGCGATGGCGGTGAGGGCGGCGGTCATCGCGACGGCGGCGAACGCCTTGGCGGCGGTGTGACGCATGGTCCTGTTCCTCCGTAGGGGAAAGTCCTAGCCGGACCGGACCTGGCGGGGTCCGGTGCCGGAGAGCTCCGCGGCTTCCGGCGGAGCGATCCTCGCCGCGACCGCCCGCGCCCCGGAAGCACCGCCCGTCGCCCCCGACCGTCCGACCGCCGACCGCCGCGGCACCGGAAACCCCTGGTGGGGAAGGGAGTTGACCGCCCATCGGCCACCGCTCCGGGCCCGAGCGCGTTCTTCTCCAGGTGTGCCCACGGGGTCACCCCGGACACCTCCGCTTCACTCCCGCTGCACCGTTCCCACCCAACCCGCACCGCCCACGCACCACCGGCGCCCGCCCCCGGACGGCCCCGCCCGCACTCTCCGCGCATTTCGAACACCCCGGCAACCGCCCGCTCCGACCGTTTCCACCGCCCCGGGCGCGCGAAAAGCCCATGGCGCCCCGACGCCCGACGGGCCGGGGCACTCGGACGGACGGGGGCCGGGTGCTCGGGCGGACGGGGCACCGCCCGGCGGACGGGGCGGCGACTACCAGGCGGACGACGGGAACGCCCCGCCGGCCAGCCGCCGCAACCGCTGGACGTGGTCGGCGCCCTGCCGGAAGGCGGCCACGCTCTGCCGGCACTGGTCGCGGCGCAGGTAGCCGCGGGCGCTGCGCGCCACCGCCTCGCCGCCGCCCGCGCCGGCCCGGGTGGAGCGGGCCGGGAGGTGCGCCGTCCAGATCCAGAGGCGGTCCTCGCGCTGGCTCAGCACGAACCGCAGGACCGCCCGCTCGGCTAGCAACTCGCAGATCCCGGAGGCCAGTTCACGGTCGCTGCGGTATGAGCGGACGGCCGCGGCGAGCCGCCTGCCGTTCGCCGCCACCAGCGACCAGCCGACCCGCCCGTCCGCCGCGCGCACCGGCACCAGCCGGGGACCGCGACCGGCCTCCGCCGTGCTCACGCCCCGCCCCCGGACCCGACGCCACCGGCCCCGGCCCCGGCCCCGCCGGAACCACCGACGCCTCCGGGTCTTCCGCCCTCCGGCCTTCCGCCCCCGGCCGCCGCAGCCACCCGGGCCGTCTCGGCCGTCTCGGCCATCCGGGCCACCAGCGCCATGAAGCGCCGGAACGCGTTCTGGCAGGTCGCGTAACGCTCGTACGCCCGGCTCGACTTGACCAGCGGGTTGCCCCTCGGCCCGGGGACCACCCAGGTCCAGCCCAGGCCGTCGCGGACATGGGTGATCCGCGCCACCAGCGCCGGTCCCAGCGCGACCAGCTCCGTGAACGCCCGTTCGGCGTCGACGGACGACTCGTGGACGGAGGAGGACACCGCCACCACTCGCCCGTTCATCGCCTTGAGCTGCCACTGGAACCGCCCGTTCGGCGCCCGCTCCGTGAACAGGCCCTCCCCGCGCACCGCCGCTACCCCCGGATTGTCCGCCGGTGCGCGCCCGTTCCCCGGCCGCGCCACCGAACACCCTGCCGACCCGCGCGGACCGCGAACCGGACGCACATCGTCACGCGGCGAACGCTATGTGTGCACGGAGGAAGTCCGGAAGTGAAATCCCCCTCGCGCCGCGGCTGTTCGCCGCGAAGTTCTCCCTCGTTAATGCGGACCGCTTTCCGACCCCGGCGCGAGCGTCGATTCCACGGAGCCGGGAGCTCGTCGGGACATTGCCTCCGCTTTGCCCGCGAGCCCCGCCCTGCCCGCCGACTCCCACCGACCCCCGCCGACTCCCGCCGACTCCCGCCGGGCGCGTTGTGCATCGTGCACATTATGTGCATGATGCACAAGCTGTGTACCATGCACATGAGAACAGCGCTCGACCGGAACCACGGAAGGACGGCACCCCATGGAACGCCTCAAGGACAAGGTCGCGGTGATCACCGGAGCCGGCAGCGGCATCGGCCGGGCCGCCGCCGAACTGATGGCCGCCCAAGGCGCCCTGGTGGTCGCCGCCGACTACGACGGCGCGGCCGCCGAGGAGACCGCCCGCCTGGTCGAGTCCGCCGGCCGGCACGCCCTGCCGCTCACCGTCGACGTCACCGACGAACACTCGCTGGAGGAGCTGTTCGCCACCGCCGTCCGCGAGTTCGGCACCCTCGACGTGCTGTGCAACCACGTCGGCGGCACCGACCCGCGCCGCGACCTCGACCTGCTCCGGATGGACTTCGAGGAGTTCGACCGCGCCGTCTCCCGCAACGTCCGCTCCACCCTGATCGGCTCCCGCCTCGCCCTCCCCCACCTGATCCGGGCCGGCGGCGGCTCCATCGTCAACACCGCCTCGGTCGCCGCCCTGGTCGGCGACGTCACCCAGACCGCGTACGGCGCGGTCAAGGCCGCGGTGGTCAGCATCACCAAGTCGATCGCCGTCCAGTACGGCCCGCAGGGCGTCCGCTGCAACGCGATCGCCCCCGGCGCCGTCCTCACCCCCGCCCTGCGCGACAACCTGCCGCAGTCCGTGATCGACTCCCTGCTGGCCGGCAACGCCCTCCCCTACCTCGGCGAACCCGAGGACATCGCCCACACCATGGTCTTCCTCGCCTCCGACGAGTCCCGCTACCTCACCGGCCAACTCCTCGTCGTGGACGGCGGAATGACCATGCAGTCCTCCGCCGCCCCCGGCCGCCGCGCCATGCTCCCCTCCTCCTGACCCCCGCCCCCGGCGGACAAGCGCCGGGGGCGGGCAGGCGCCGGGCGTCAGGGCCGGAGGTTCTCCAGGTCCGCCAGCAGGCCGGGGCGCGTCGGCCGCCAGCCGAGCACCTCGCGGGTGCGAGCGCTGGACGCGGGCTGGTCCATGGCGAAGATCGGGCCGAACGGGCCGAAGTCCTCCGGCGGGACCGTCTCCACGGGCAGGCCCAGCCGCCGGCCGATGACCGTCGCGATGTCGAGCACCGCGTCGCCCTCGTCGGCGACGGCGTGCCAGGCCGTCCCGGCCGGTGCCGATTCGAGGGCCAGCCGGAACAGGACCGCCGCGTCGAGCGCGTGCACGGCCGGCCAGCGCTGGGTGCCGTCGCCCGGGTACCCCGCGACCCCGGTGCGGCGCGCCCGCTCGGCCAGCAGGCCGGCGAACCCGCCCTCGCCCCGGTGGTGGACCGTCCGGGGCATCCGGACCGCCGTGCTGCGCACCCCGTGCGCGGCGAGGCCCAGCAGCGCGGCGACCGAGCGGCCCCGGCCGCCCACCGGCCCGTCGGTCGGCAGCGGGTCGGCCTCGGTGCTGACGCGCCCGGGCACCCAGGGCGTGCCCGAGACCGTGACGAGCGGGCGGCCGCTCCCGAGCAGTTCCTCCCCGAGCGCGGCGAGGGCGGCGCCCTCCTCGGCGACGGCCCGTTCGAGCCCGTCCGCGCTGTCGTAGTCGCGCCCGAACGCCAGGCTGATCACGCCGTCGCACCGCGCGGCGCCGGCCCGCAGGACGTCGAGCTGGGCGATGTCCCCCCGCAGCACCTCGGCGCCGGCGCCCTCCAGCGCCTGCGCGGAGCCGTCCGAGCGGGCCAGCGCGAGAACGGTGTGGCCGCTGCCGAGCAGTTCGGCGACGACGGCCGAGCCGATGGTTCCGGTACCGCCGGTGACGAAGACGTGCACGAGTCCTCCCGAAAGTGATGGGACTGTTGTCCCGTCACCGACGATACACCGTGACGGGACAACGGTCCCATCACCTATCCTGGTGCCATGGCTAGATGGCAACCAGGAGCGGCCCAGCGACTCGTCGTCGCGGCCGTCGACCTCTTCACCGAGCAGGGGTACGACGCCACCACGGTGACGCAGATCGCCGAGCGCGCCGGCGTCACCAAGAGCACCTTCTTCCGGCACTTCGCCGACAAGCGCGAACTGCTCGTCGCCGGGCAGGAGACGCTCAGCAGACTGCTCGCGGACGGCATCACCGAGGCACCGGCGGACGCCACCCCGCTCCAGGCGGTCGCCGCCGGCCTGGAACGCGCGTCGAGCGCCATGGGACCGGCGAACCGTGAACTCGGCCCCCGGCTCCGGGCGGCCGTGGCGGCCAGCACCGAACTCCAGGAGCGCGACGCCCTCAAGAGCGTCGGCCTCGCGGCCGCCATGACGGCCGCGCTCGTCGCCCGCGGCGTCCCCGAGCCGACCGCGCACCTCGCGGGCGAACTGGGCGTACTGGCCTTCAAACGGGGCTACGCCCAGTGGTCCGAAGCCGACCGCGACGACGCGGAAGGACTCGCCCCCCACGCCCTGGCAGCCCTGGCGGACCTGCGCGCGGCAACCGCCTCACTGGGCTGACCCCCGACACCGGGCGAGCCGGGACGGCCACCGCCAGGCCCGGCCGCCGTCCGCGAAACCGGGCCGCCCGGTACGGGGCCCGCGGCCGTCCGCCGCAACGCGCCTGCCCCCGGGCCGGCCTCGTCCCGGCCCCGTCCCGGCCTCGCGACGGCCTGCCGCGGTCCGTCGTCAACTCCTCGTCGTGGACGGCGCAACGGCCGCGCGGCCCCCGTCGCCCCCGCCCCGCGGCCACCGTCGCCCCCGCCCCGCGGCCACCGGAACGACCGCGCCGGGCCTTCCGACGCCGGGCCTTCCGACGCCGGGCCGCCCGGCGCGGGGCCGCCGCCCGTCAGCGGGCGGATTCGGCCAGCCGCCGCCGGCTCTCGTCGAGCGCCTGGGCCACCGTCCCGCGCTCGTCCCCGTCCGCCGGATCGAGGAGTTCACCGGCGGCCACCATGGCGGTCCAGAACTCCGCGGGCCGGCCGCGGCCCCGGCGCGGGCCGAAGCGGGCGAGCGTCCGGAAGGCGGAGGACAACTCGCCCCTGACGAACCGTCGGGAGAGACCGACGGCGTAACCCCCGCCCATGCCGCCCATGGCGGCCCACGCGGCCCGCAGGTGTCCGGCGATCACCTCTTCCCGCTCGTCGAGCTGCTTGGGGACGTCGAACACGCCGTGCATCTCCAGCAGTTCGCCGTACTCCTCCTCCTCGCCCGGGTGGAACTCGTCCTGCCACTGCCGGCCCCCGGCGAGCCGCTCCCGCAGCTCCGCTTCCGGTATCCCCCTGGCCAGCCCGACGGCCAGCGCCGCGTCCGACCACCGCGGTGTCCGCGCGGCGAGTTCGCCGCACACCACGGCCGGCGCCGCCCCCGTGCGCAACCGCTCCCGGGCCGTCGCGACCAACGACCCGTCGACGCCGCTCTCGTCGCCCGACACTCCGCCACCTCCTGGCTCACGCCGGACCGACCGGCCCGGCAGCCGTGATTCTCCCGCCCCCGGCCCCCCGGTGAACGACCGAGGGATCGTCCACCGGACAGGCCGTAGGGTTCCCCCACCGGCACGACGGCCGATCGGCGGCATCGCGGCGGCATCGCGGTGGCATCGCGGTGGGGTCTCCGAACGAGCGTGTGGGGCAGGGAAGATGGAAAAGTCACGGCTGGCCGGGGTGACCGGCCCCGGCGGTCCGGGTTCGGGTTACGCGGTCGGTGGTCGGCTGCTGCTCACCTCCGCCCACGTCGTGGCCCGGGCCGGCGAACGGGTCACGCTCTTCCGCCCGGGAAGGCCCGGGACGGTCGGCGGCCTGGTGGTGTGGTGCGGGACGCCGGGCGGACGGGACGACGCCGCGCTGGTCCTCGCCGACGACGACCCGCAGTGGCCCGCCCTGCCCGGCCCGCGCTGGGGACGCCTGGCCACCGACCGGCCCGGCACCGCCTGCCGCACCTGGGGCGTCCCCGACCTCGCCCAACGCTCCCCCACCGTCGAAGCCGTCCAACTCACCGGACGCATCAACCCCGGCACCGGCTACGTCCACAACCAGCACGTCGTCGACCTCGACCAACACCGGCCCCACTGGCCCGCCGACGGCACGTCCCCCTGGGGCGGCCTCTCCGGAGCCGCCGTCTTCTGCGACCACCTGCTGGTGGCCGTGGTGGCCGCCGACCGCTCGCACTCCGGACACGGCCAGCTCACCGCCGTCCCCGCCTACGCCCTCTTCCACCAGCCCGGCTTCCGCGCCGCCCTGGCCGAACACGCGGGCCCCACCGGCGGGTTGGAAGCCGCCGAGTTCCAGCACCTCGCCGACACCACCCCCGCCACCGGCCTGCTGCGCTCCCCCGCCGCGCTGCTCCAGGCCGCCCGGCAGACCGTCCCCTTCCACGGCCGCGAGGAACTCCTCGACCAACTCACCGCCTGGTGCGCACGGACCGGCTTCGGCGCCCGGCTCCTGCACGGCCCCGGCGGCCAGGGCAAGACCCGCCTCGCCCACCAACTCGCCCACCAGCTCACCGCCGACCACTGGGCCGTCCTCTGGCCCCGCCCCGACACCGCCCCCGAGCAGCTCCACCAACTACACGACGCCACCAAGCCGTTGCTGGTGGTCCTCGACTACGCCGAAACCCGCACCGCCCAACTCGCCGCGCTCGTCGAAGCCGCCGCCCGACACCCCGGCACCACCCCCTTCAAACTCCTCCTGCTCGCCCGCACCGACACCGACTGGTGGCCCCGCGCCAAGTCCGCGACCCCCCTCACCGAGGACTACCTCGACGGCGCCCCCTCCACCGCACTCCCCCCGCTCGAAGACGACCCCGGCAACCGCCCCCGCGCCTACCGCCACGCCACCCGGGCCCTCGCCACCGCCCTCCCCGCCGTCGACGGCCTCCCCGCCACCGACTGGTCGGCCACCGCCGAGGCCCTCCCCGTCCCCGACCTCGGCCAGCCCGCGTACGGCAACGCGCTCACCCTCCAGATGACCGCCCTCGCCGACCTCCTCGACACCACCACGCCCACCACCGCACCCGGCGCGGCGGGCGTCGAGGACCGGCTGCTCGGCCACGAAAGCCGCTACTGGCACCGCACCGCCGTCCCCGGCCTCACCCGCGCCACCCTGGAGACCGCCCTCGCCGCCGCCCACCTGCTCGGCGCGGCCACCCGCGAACAGGCCGACACCCTCTGGCGCTCCCTCCCCGCCCTCGCCGACCAACTCCGCGACCGCCGCGACGCCGTCACCGCCTGGCTCGGCGCCCTCTACCCCGCCACCGAACCCGGACGCCCCTGGGGCAGCCTGCAACCCGACCGTCTCGCCGAACGCCACATCGGCCGCACCCTCGACACCACCCCCGCCCTCGCCGACCAACTCCTCCCCCACGCCGACCAGGAACAGACCGCCCAACTCCTCACCGTCTACACCCGAGCCGCCGCCCACCCCGTCTTCGACGACCGCCTCACCACCCACCTCACCGCCCTCTGCCTGCGCCACCATCCACGGATCACCCCACAGGTCATCACCAGCGCCACCCGGGTCGACCACCCCCAACCACTCATCACCGCCCTCGACACCCTCACCACCGACCCCGCCACCCCCCTCAACGACCTCACCACCCTCCTGAACGGGTTCCCCGAGTCCAGCCAGCGCCTCGCCCACACCGCACTGCAATTGGCCCGTACCGTCACGGACCGCTACCGCGGCCTCGCCGACACCGACCCGCACACCTACCTGCCAGCCCTAGCCGCCGCCCTCAACAGCCTCGCCGTCCGACTGGGGGGCCTGGGACAATGGGAAGAGGGCCTGGCCGCCGCCCGCGAAGCCGTCGAGATCGGCCGTTCTCTCGCCCACACCGACCCCAACCTCCACCTGCCCGACCTAGCCGGGGCCCTCAACAACCTCTCCAGCCGCCTGGGAGAGCTGGGGCAGTGGCAGGAGGGCCTGGCCGCCATCCGCGAAGCCGTCGACCTCTACCGCCGACTCTCCCACACCGACCCCGACGCCCACCTGCCCGACCTCGCCATGTCCCTCAACAACCTCGCCATCCACCTGGGGGAGACCGGTCGGCGCGAAGAGGGCCTGACCGTCATCCGCGAAGCCGTCGAGATCCGCCGCACTCTCGCCCACACCGACCCCGACGCCTACCTGTCCAACCTCGCCGCTTCCCTTAACAACCTCTCCCTCCGACTGGGAGAGATCGGCCAGTACGCGGAGAGTCTGAACGCCATCCGCGAAGCCTCCGATCTCTACCGCACCCTCGCCCGGGCCAACCCCGACGCCCACCTACCCGACCTCGCCATGTCCCTCAACAACCTCTCCAACTTCCTGGGGGAACTGGGACAGTGGCAGGAGGGCCTGGCCGCCGTCCGCGAAGCCGTCGACCTCTACCGCCGACTCGCCCGGGCCAACCCCGACGCCCACCTGCCCGACCTCGCCATGTCCCTCAACAACCTCTCCAGCTTCCTGGGGGAACTGGGACAACGGCAGGAATGCCTGAGCACCATCCGTGAAGCCGTCGATCTCTACCGCCGACTCGTCCACGTCCACCCCCTGGCCTACCTGCCCCAGCTTGCCGTTTCCCTCAACAACCTCGGCACCAGGCTGGGAGAGTCGGGGCAGCAGCAGGAGGGGTTGGCCATCGTCCGCGAGGCCCTCAGCCTCTACCACACCCTCGCTCAAGCCCACCCCGACGCCTACCCCCCCTACCTCGCCTCTTCCCTCAACAACATCTCCCTCCGGCTGGGAGAGTTGGGACAGCAGGAAGAGAGCCTGAGCGCCATCCGTGAAGCCGTCGACCTCTACCGCCGACTCGTCCGTGCCAACCCCGACGTCCACCTGCCCGACTTCGCTGTGTCCCTCAACAACCTCGCCGTCCACCTGGGGAGGTTGGGCCGACGCGAAGCGGCCTTGAGCGCCATCTACGAAGCCACCGACCTTTACCGCACCCTCGCCCGCACCGACCCCGCACGGTTCGCCGAAAAGTTGCAGAGCTCCCTCGACAACGCCACCTGGCTCGGCTCCCTGCCCTGACAGCCGTCCTGAGCGCGCAGCCCCGCAGACCGGGCTGACTCGTGTCCCCTCCGCCCGAACGCGGTGGCGCGATCGGCCGTCAGTTCGGCGGGGTGATCCGGGCCCGGGTGCGGAAGGCGGTCGGGGTTTCGCCGGTGCGGTGGCGGAAGAAGCGGGCGAAGACGGTGGTGGACGGGAAGCCGAGGCGGTCGGCGATCGTGGCGGTGGTGGAGTCGCCGTGCAGCAGGAGGCGTTTGGCCTCCAGGGCGAGGCGTTCGTCGATGAAGGTCTTGGCGCCGTGGCCGGTGGCGGCGAGGGTCGCGCGGGTGAGGGTGCGGACGCTGTAGCCGAGCCGGGCGGCATAGTCCTCGACGCGGTGGGTGCGTTCGACTGCGGGGCGGGGAGCAGCGGCAGCCGCCAGGCCCGGCGGTCGAGGCGGGGATGCCGCTGCCGGCGGGGGTGAGCGAGGACGGCTACGTGGGGGCGCCGGCCGGGGCGCCGGTGGAGGTGGTGCGGGCGGAGACCAACGACCTGCTGGTGCCCGCCAACTCGGAGATCGTGCTGGAGGGTTGGGTCGAGGGCGAGGAGCTCGCCCCGGAGGGCCCGATGGGCGAGTACCACGGGTACGCGTTCCCGGAGGGCGGGTTGCAGCCGGTCTTCCACGTCGAGGCGGTGACCTGCTGGATCGTGGTGTCCGTCGAGCGGGCCCGGCGGAGCGAACTCGCGTTTTCGGACGACGAGTTGGCGGAGCTGATCACCGAGACGCTGTTCGCCTCGCACCCGGGGTGGCTGGTGCCGAAGGTGATCGTGGTGGACGACGACATCGACGTCACCGACGTCTCCCAGGTGGTCTGGGCGCTGGCCACCCGCCACCACCCGCAGACCGGCACCCGGCTCTACCCGGACACCCCGGACACCCCGGGCCTCCCGGTGGTCCCGTACCTGACCACCGCCGAGGCGAAGGCGGGCCGGGGCGGCAAGTCGGTCACCAACTGCCCCCTCCCGCACGGCTTCCCGGCCGCCCGACCGACCCCCTGACCGGCCCCTCCGCGCCCACGCCCCGCACCCCGCTCACCGCACCCCGAGGCGAATGTTTCGCATGATCGATGAATGTTGCGAAGACGCTAAGATCCTCTGCCCGCACGGGCCGAGGCCGTCGACCCACCCCACCCGTGACGCCCCGGGGCGCTACTATCCGAGCCATGAGCGCTGCAGAACTCGAACCCGACCCCGCACCGACCCTGTCGGAGATCGCCCGGGCGGCCGGCGTCTCGGCGCCGACAGTTTCGAAGGTGCTGAACGGCCGGGCCGACGTCGCGCCCGCGACCCGGGCCAAGGTCGAGGAGATCCTGCGCCGCACCGGCTACCAGCGCCGCCGCACCGCCGCACCGCCGTCCCGGCTGCTCGACCTGGTCTTCCACCAGCTCGACAGCGCCTGGGCGATGGAGGTGATCCGGGGCGTGGAGAACGTCGCCCGGGACGAGGGCCTGAGCGTGGTGCTCTCCGAGTCCGCCGGGCGGCTCACCCCGGGGCAGACCTGGGTGGACGGGGTGCTGGCCCGCCGTCCGGCCGGCGTGGTGCTGGTGCTGTCCGAGCTGGACGCCGCCCAGCGCGACCAACTCACCAGCCGGGACATCCCGTTCGTGGTGCTCGACCCGGCCGGCGACCCGGCCGAGGGGGTGCCCGCCGTCGGCACCGGCAACTGGCAGGGCGGCCTGGCCGCCACCCGGCACCTGCTCGACCTCGGCCACCGCCGGATCGGGATGATCTCCGGCCCGTCCGGCATGATGTGCAGCCGCGCCCGGGTCGACGGCTACCGCACCGCACTGGGGACGGCCCGGCTGCCGGTCGACCCGGAGCTGATCCTGGAGGGCAACTTCCACCACGAGGCGGGGTACGCCGCCGCCCGCACCCTGCTGACCCGCCCCGACCGGCCCACCGCCATCTTCGCGGGCAACGACCTGCAGGCCCTCGGCGTGTACGAGGCCGCCCGCGAACTGGGGCTGCGGGTGCCGGAGGACCTCTCGGTGGTCGGCTTCGACGACCTGCCGCTGGCCCGCTGGGTCGGTCCGCCGCTCACCACCGTCCGCCAGCCGCTGGTCGAGATGGCCGAGACCGCGGCCCGGCTCGCCATCGGGCTCGGCCGGGGCGAGCAGCCCACCGCGACCCGGGTCGACCTCGCCACCAGCCTGGTCGTCCGGGCCAGCACCGCCCCGCCGCCGACCGACGACTGACGACCGGACGGCCGGGCAACCGGACAGCCGGGCGACCGACAACCGAACACTGCACGACGCACGCCAACTCTCCTGCGCGGTCCGGACGTTCCGGGCCGCGCAGAGTGGTTGACGGCCCCGCCGGGCTCCCCTACCGTCGTCCGAGTCACACCGTAACATTCGAAATGTATTCGAAACTTTCGGATGGATCGATCGGAGGAGAGCAGCATGGCCGAGACCGCCGCCGCCCACCCGTCACCCGCGTCGTCCGGCACCCTCGCGCTGACCTTCGACGACGGCCCGCACCCCGACTCCACGCCCGAGCTGATCGACGCCCTGACCGCCGCCGGCCACCGGGCCACCTTCTTCCTGTGCGGCGCGCAGGCCGAGCGCCACCCGGAGCTGGTCCGCGCCCTGGACCGGGCCGGGATGGCGATCGCCAACCACACCTGGTCGCACCCGTCCCTGCCGGGCCTGTCACCGTCCGCCGTCCGGGACGAGATCCACTCCACCAACCGCGTCCTGGCCGAACTCACCGGCCGCCCGCCGGTCCTGTTCCGCCCGCCGTACGGCGCCACCTCGCCCGAGATCGGACGGATCGCCGCCGACGCGGGCCTGACCGAGACGCTCTGGGACGTCGACCCCCGGGACTGGGACGGCACCGAGCCCGCCGAGATCGTCGCCGTCCTCACCACGGCCCGCCCCGGGGACACCGTCCTGCTGCACGACCACGGCAACCGCAACACCGTCACCGCACTGCCCGCCGTGCTCGCCGCACTCACCGTGCGCGGCCTGCGCTCCGCCGTCCTGCCGCAGCGCTGAGTCCCGCCACGGCACCGAGCAGCACCGGCCGCGCGCCGCAACTCCCCCTCCCCCAGACCCCGGTGGCCGGACGCACCCGCCCAGCACCACGCGTCCGGTCACCGGTGGAACCACGGATCCGGAACCGTCCGCACCCGCTCCACTCCAGCTCTCCACAGACTCGGCACTTGATTGCCCTGTACAACTTGACCTGATCGTTGCAATAGCGCGCAGGTGGACATAAGGTGCACAGTCGAACAGATGCCCGCACAAGTGACTTGACCCGCCTTCCGCGGGTGGAGACAGTTTGAGCCGCCTCGGGCCTTCCACTACACGCCTACGTCGGGTCGGCGAAGGGCGCCAAGCTCACCGCCGCCACGGCCGAGGTGAACGGCGGCGACTCGAAGAAGCTCAACTTCAACCTGTCGCACACCTGCCCGGCGACCGAGACGGAGACCGCCCCGTCCCCCTCGCCCAGCACCTCCACCGGGCCGAGCACGAGCGCCTCGCCGTCGGCAGCCCGAGCCCGAGCCCGAGCCCTTCCGAGAGCGCCTCGGAGCCGGTGAGCCGACCCCGGCCGGCAGCACCCCGGCCACCGCGGTGCCGGGCGCCCGGCTCCGGTCGCCGGTCGCCGGTCGCCGGTCGCCGACGAGCAGCGGGGCGACCGCCTGGCGTTCACCGGCACCAGCGTGGTCGGCACCACCGTGGCCGGCCTGGCGCTGCTCGGCGCGGGTGGCGTGCTGGTCGCGCGTCGCCGCCGCCGGGGCGCGCACCGCTGAACCGGCCGGTCCGCTGACTCCCCCGGGAGACGGGCGGGTTGACGCCTCCCGGCAGACGAAGCGGACGACCCGAACAGCGTGAACGATGACGGCGGGGCCCGGACGGGCCCCGCCGTTGTGCGTCCGTCGCCGCGCGTCCGCCGCGGTACGCCCGCCCGCCGAACGGATCGGGCGGACGGGGTCGGGCGGGCGGAGTCGGGCGGACGGCTCAGGCGGCCTCGGGCTGCCAGAGCCCGGCCGGGTCGGTGTGCAGGCCGCGGACGGTGACCAGGGCGGCGCCCAGGACGGGGCCGCGGCGGCCCAACGGCGAGGCACGCAGGGCCTCTTCGGGCCAGGGGCGGACCCGGATCAGCTCGGCCAGCTCGGTCCGCATCGCGGGCAGCAGCCACTGCGCGAGGTCGGCGTACCCGCCGCCGAGGACGAGCGTGGCGGGGTCGATCAGGTTGACCGCGGCGGCCAGCGCGGTGCCGAGCGCGGTGCCCGCGTGCCGCAGGGCGCGCCGGACGGCGGCGTCCCCTTCTTCCGCCCGGCGGGCCAACTCGGTGATGGGGTCGGCTTCCTGACCGTCCGTCAGGTTCTCCGGCCGGTCCAGGTCGTCGGTGATCCCGGCGGAGCGGAGTACGGCGGCCAGGCCCGCGTACGGTTCGAGGCAGCCGCGGGCGCCGCAGGAGCAGGTACGTCCGTTGGGGCGGACGGTGAGGTGGCCGAGTTCGCCCGCGAAGCCCAGGACGCCGCGGAACAGGCGCCCGTCCAGGACGAGCGCGCCGCCGATGCCCTCGCCGGCCGAGATGTGCACGAAGGTGCCGGTGCCGGTGCCCTGCCAGAGTTCGGCCAGCGCGCCGAGGTTGGCCTCGTTCTCGACGGCGGGGGCGGTGCCGGGGCCGGGCCACAGCTCGGTGACGTCGACCTGGTGCCAGCCCAGGTTGGGGGCGTGCTCGATCCGGTTGCCGGGGTTGTCCAGCGGGACGCTGCCGGGGACGGCGAGCACTCGGCCGACCACCCGCAGGCCGAGCGCGACGGCCTCGGCCTCGGCGGCCGCGGCGAGTTCGGCGAGTTCGGCGAGGGTCTGCCCGGCGGGGCGGCCGGCGTTGGCGGCGGGGCGGTGCAGTTCGACCCGGACCTCGCCGCGCAGGTCGAGGACGCAGGCGCTGAGGTGCTCCACGCCGATCTCCAGGCCCAGCCCGGCCGGGCCGTTGCCGTTGAGGACCAGGGCGCGGCCGGGGCGGCCGACCCGGCCGCTGCGTTCGAGTTCGCCCTCCAGCAGCAGTCCGCCGCCGATGAGTTCGTCGACCAGGCTGGAGACGGCGGTGCGGGTCAGGCCGGTGCGGCCGGCCACGTCGGCGCGGGAGAGCGGGTGGGCGGCGGCGACGGTGCGCATCACCAGGGCGAGGTTCTGCCGCCGCATGTCCTGCTGCGAGGCGGGGCCGCGCCTGGTCGCGAGGTCGCCGTCCGACGGCTGCTGCCCGTCCTCTGTCACGTCTGCCCCGTTCCTCCGTGCCGTCGTCCGGCTCGTCCGTGCGTCTGTCGGGCCGCCCCGCGCGGGTCGGCCCGGACCGGACCGGGCCGCCCCTCGGTGCGGGGCGGCCCGGGTGTCGCGTCAGTGCGCGCCGTCCCCCTGCAGGGCGGCCGCGTGCGAAATGGTAGTCGCGATCCGTTCGAGCGCGGCGTCGTCCCGGGTGAGGGCGGGCAGCACCGGGCCGTCGGCGGTGCCCCAGCGGCGGGCGACGGCGTCGGCGCTCTCGCCGGTGAGCAGCGCGGCGGCCTGGGCGGCGGCGCCGAGGGCGACCAGTTCGCGGGCGGCGGGCAGTTGGACGGGGCGGCCGGAGAGCCGGCGGACGGTGTCCTGCCAGGCCCGGCCCTGGGCGCCGCCGCCGATCAGCAGGATCGGCCGGTCGGGGTCGGCGGCGTCGGGGCCGTCGACGGCGAGGACGTCGTCGAGGGCGGCGAGCAGCGAGTACGCGGCGCCGTCGTAGGCGGCCTGGAGCAGCTGGCCGGGGGTGGTGTCGTGGCGCAGGCCGTGCAGCAGGCCGCTGGCGTGCGGGAGGGCGGGGGTGCGTTCGCCGTCGAGGTAGGGCAGCAGGACGGCGGTGCCGCCGGGTTCGACGTCCTGGCGGTCGCGGCCGAGCAGGGTGGCGATCCGGTCGACGGCGAGGGTGCAGTTGAGGGTGCAGGCGAGCGGGAGCCAGCCGTCGAGGGCGTCGGCGAAGCCGGCGACGGTGCCGGTGGGGTCGGCGGGGCGGTTGCGGGCGACGGTGTAGACGGTGCCGGAGGTGCCGAGGCTGAGCACGGGGGTGCCGGGGGTGAGGCCGAGGCCGAGGGCGGCGGCCATGTTGTCGCCGGTGCCGGTGGCGATCGGGGTGCCGGGGCGCAGCGGTCCGCCGGGGAGGGCGTGTCCGGCGGCGGTGCCGGCGGGGGTGACGGCGGGGAGCAGGGCGGGGTCGAGCCCGATGTGGTCGAGGACGGCGGTGTGGTAGCCGTCGGGGGTCCACCAGCCGGTGCCGGAGGCGTCGCCGCGGTCGGTGGTGGCGGTGCCGGTGAGGCGTTCGGTGAGGTGGTCGTGCGGGAGGCGGACGGCGGCGGTGCGGTCGGCGTTGTCGGGTTCGGTGGCGCGCAGCCAGGCCCACTTGGCGGCGGTGAAGGAGGCGCCGGGGACGCTGCCGATCTCGGTGGCCCACCACTGGGCGCCGAACTTCCGCACCAGGTCGGCGGCCTGGGGTGCGGAGCGGACGTCGTTCCAGAGCAGGGCGGGGCGGACGGGGCGTCCGGCGGCGTCCAGGGTGACGAGTCCGTGCTGCTGGCCGCCGATGGCGAGGGCCTGGGCGCGGTCGGCCCAGCCGGTGGCGGCGACGGCGGTGGTGAGGGCGTCCCACCACTGGTCGGGGTCGCTCTCCTGGCCGTGCCGGGAGTCGACCCGGTGGGGGGCGCGGCCCTCGCCGAGGACCTGTCCGGTCTCGGCGTCGACGGCCAGGGCCTTGGTGGACTGGGTCGAGCTGTCGACGCCGATCACCACCTGCGGGTGTGCCATGGGCGTTGCTCCTGTCTGGGGTCGTCCGGTGGTCCGCGGGCGTCCGGGCCGGGGGTTTTCTTCGGGTGTTGCGCGCGGGGGCTTCCCCTCGCGGGCCTGGCCATACTAATTTGTCTTCCGGCCTTACGAATAGCCCCCAATCCGGGTTACCGTCGGTGCCGGGCCCGATCCGCGTCGGGCCACCGGTCGATCCCTCGGTCGATCCCCCCGGTCGATCACCAGCGTTTGGAGTACGCCATGAGCCAGCTCACCCCCACCCCCGACGACAAGTTCACCTTCGGTCTGTGGACGGTCGGCTGGCAGGGCCGCGACCCGTTCGGCGACGCCACCCGCCCGGCCCTGGACCCGGTCGAGACGGTCGAGAAGCTGGCCGCCCTGGGCGCGTACGGCGTGACCTTCCACGACGACGACCTCGTCCCGTTCGGCTCCTCGGACGCCGAGCGCGAGGCCATCGTCAAGCGGTTCCGGGGCGCCCTGGAGTCCACCGGCCTGCGGGTCCCGATGGCCACCACCAACCTGTTCACCCACCCGGTCTTCAAGGACGGCGCGTTCACCGCCAACGACCGGGACGTGCGCCGCTACGCGCTGCGCAAGACCATCCGCAACATCGACCTGGCGGTCGAGCTGGGCGCCACCGTGTACGTGGCCTGGGGCGGCCGCGAGGGCGCCGAGCACGGCGCGTCCAAGGACGTCCGGGTGGCGCTGGACCGCCTCAAGGAGGCGTTCGACCTGCTCGGCGACTACGTCACGGAGCAGGGCTACGACCTGCGCTTCGCGATCGAGCCAAAGCCGAACGAGCCCCGCGGCGACATCCTGCTGCCGACCATCGGCCACGCGCTGGCCTTCATCGACCGCCTGGAGCGCCCGGAGCTGGTCGGCCTCAACCCGGAGGTCGGCCACGAGCAGATGGCGGGCCTGAACTTCCCGCACGGCATCGCCCAGGCCCTGTGGTCGGGCAAGCTGTTCCACATCGACCTGAACGGCCAGTCCGGCATCAAGTACGACCAGGACTTCCGGTTCGGCGCGGGCGACCTGCGGCAGGCGTTCTGGCTGGTCGACCTGCTGGAGTCGTCCGACTACCAGGGCCCGCGGCACTTCGACTTCAAGCCGCCGCGCACCGAGGACTTCGACGGCGTCTGGGAGTCCGCGGCCGGCAACATGCGCAACTACCTGCTGCTGAAGGAGCGGGCGCTGGCCTTCCGTGCCGACTCCGAGGTGCAGGACGCGCTGCGCGCCGCCCGCCTGGACGAGCTCGCCCAGCCGACCGCCGCCGACGGCCTGGCCGCGCTGATCGCCGACCGCTCCGCGTTCGAGGAGTTCGACGTCACCGCCGCCGCCGAGCGCGGCATGGCCTTCGAGCGCCTGGACCAGCTGGCCATCGAGCACCTGCTCGGCGCCCGCTGACCGCAGCCCCTCCCCCCACCGGCCGGCCCCCTCCCCCCGGGGCCGGCCGGTCCCTTTTTCTCCTCAACTCCCTTACCTGCCAGACCTGCTGACGGATCGCCGAACGAGTGCGACAGTGGAGGTGACCGACCGAGAGGGAGGGATCCCGTGGGCCTGATCCACGCCTGGCGGATGCAGAAACTCGTCTCGGACGCCAGGACCGCCCATCAGCGGGGCGACCTGACGTTCGTCGCCGGCTTCGACCTCGACCGGCCGGTGCCGATGCGCCGGATCCGCAAGGAGATCGACGTCATCATCAGCGCGGTGGAGGCGGTCGGCTGGCGCTGCGTGGGCGTCCAGCCGTTCCTCGCCTCGGTGGAGATCGGCTTCGTCCGGGCCTGACTCCCCCGCTCCGCCCCTCACCCGCCCCCGTCCCTCACCCGCCCCCGCCCCTCACCTATTCCCGCCCCCGTCCCTCACCCGCTCCCGCTCCTCACTGCGGGAGCGCGCCCGGCCGGTAGTCGTACAGCCAGTCCGTGGACCGGCTGTACACCCGGGTGAACACCAGCGGCATCACCGCCTCCCGGACCAGAGAGGCCAGCGGGCCGGCCGTCTTGGCGCTCCGGTTGGTGGCCGCCGTACGGGCCAGCTTCCCGGCCCGGTCGGCGCGCTCGCGGTCGAAGGCGGCCAGCGCGGTGGGCCGGTCCGGCTCGGCGCGCAGGGCGCGGGCCAGCGCGATCGCGTCCTCCAGCGCGATGGACGCGCCCTGCCCCGCGCCCACCGGGTGCGCCGCGTCGCCGACCAGCACGCACCGGCCGTCCTGGCGGCGCGGGACCGGCGGCAGGACGTGGAACAGCGTCGCCGCGTCGATCCGCTCCGTCGCGCCGAGGATCCGCCGGGGCACCTCCTCGGCCGCGAACAGTTCGGCCAGCTCCTCGGCGCCGAGCTTGATCTCGGCCGGCGCGACGGGGTCGGCGATCTGCGCGGACCACCAGACCGTGCCGTCCGGCGCGGGCAGGTGCGCGAACGCGCCGCGCCGCCCGAAGGTCATGTTGAACGTCCGCCCCGGACCCGCCTCCGGCACCGCGCGGGCGACGCCGGCCACCCCGTACAGCCCGGCGTAGGCGGGCTGCGGCCCGGCCGGGTCGAGCATCCGCCGGACGGTCGAGCGCAGGCCGTCGGCGCCGACCACCAGGTCGGCCCCGGCCACCGCCTCGTCCGCCGGCCCCGCTCCCCCGTCCGGCCCGCCGAGCCGCTCGTCGACCACGATCCGCGCGCCGCGCCGGACCGCCTCGGCCCGCAGCGCCGCCACCAGGTCGGCCCGCCTCAGCGTCACGCTGCGCAGCGGGTCGTCCGCCGCCCGGCCGCGCGGGACGTCGCCGAGGCGCCTGCCGCGCCCGGACCACATCAGCTGCCGGTCGACCTCGAAGCCCACCGCCCGCACGGCCTCCAGGCAGCCCAGCGAGTCCAGCGCGCGCAGGCCGTTGACGGCCAGGCTCAGGAACGCCCCGACCGGTCCCGCCGGGTCCGGGTACGCCTCGTACACCGTCACCTCGGCGCCGATCCGGCGCAGCGCGATCGCGCTCGCCGACCCGGCCACTCCCGCGCCGATCACTACCGCCTTCATGTGTCCACCCCTCACTGAATCCTTGTTCAATGAATTCAGATTCACTGAACCGGCCGTCAGTATGATGTCCGCACGAGCGTCGGGTCAAGGCCCGACCGGAACGGGCCGGAACAGGACGAGGCGAGGGAGGCCGGACGCGATGAGCGTGCGCAAGGCGCAGGCGGCGGAGACCAGGGCGGCACTGCTGGAGGCCGCCCGGCGGCAGTTCGTCGAACGCGGCTACCTCAACACCAAGATCACCGACATCACGGCGGCCGCCGGCCGGGCCACCGGCTCGTTCTACGCGCACTTCGCCGACAAGGACGAACTGCTGCGCGCCCTGCTCGACGACGTCCGCGCCCAGGCCCGCGAACAGGTCGTCGCCGAGGTCCACCCGCGCGACCACGACCTGAGCGACCGGGCCCAACTGCACGCCCACCTCGGCGCGTCCTGGCAGGCGATGCGCGACCACCTGCCGGTCGCCGTCGCCCTCTTCGAGTCGATCGTCGCCGCCGGCCCCCGCTCCGGCCGGGCCTGGCAGCGCCTCACCGACGACACCGACGTCCTGCGCGACCACCTCGTCTACCTCGCCGAACAGGGCCACCCCCTCCCCGGCGACCCCGCCCTGCTCGCCCCCGCGATGGGCGCGATGCTCTCCCTGCTCTCCTACGCCCTGCTCACCACCCCCTCCCCCGCCCACCCCGACGCCGAAGTCATCGACACCCTCACCGACCTCCTCCTCCACGGCCTCGCCGGCCGCCCCCCGCACACCCCCTGACCACCCCGGCCCGGCGGCGGCGACCGGGGGCGGGCGGGGTGGTGCTGGGTTCACCATGAAGTCGGGTGCGGGCTTCATGGTGTGCTCCTGCGGCGGTGGCCTACCGTCGAGCCGTGATGATTCGACCCGGGCTGAGGCGCCCGGTACTCCGAGCCCGGCGGCTGCGGCGCGACGCCGGTTTCCTGGCCGTCGGCGTCCTGCCGCACCTGGCCCTGGTGCCGGTGTGGTCCTGGGCCGCGACGTTCACCGCCAGGACGGGGCGGTGGGGGCCGGCCCTGCTGGTGGCGGCCCTCCTGATCGTGCTCGGCGCACCGCTGCTGACGGCCGTCCAGCGGGTCCGCCACCGCGTCCTGCTCGGGGTGGACGTGGCACCCGCGGCGCCCGCACCCGCGCCGTGGTCGTGGGCGGGGGCGGCCCGGCGGCTGCCCCACCGGTTGGCCGCGGCGCAGACCTGGCGCCGGGTCGGCTACCACCTGCTGCTCGGCCCGCTGCTGGCCGCCGCGGAGCTGCTGGTGCTGGCCGCCGCGGCCGCGGGCCTGGCGGGCGCCACCGCCTACGGCTGGGCCTGGGCGGTGCCCGCGCCGAATCACCAGAGCTGGCTCGGGTACGCGGCGAACCTGCCGTACTACACGCTGGCCGGGCTGCTGCTGCTGGCCGTCCTGCCCTGGTTGACGGGCGCGGTCGCCCGGGGCGAGTCGCGGGCGGCCGCGGCCCTGCTCGGCCCCAGCCGGTCCCAGCGGCTCCAGCGGCTCCAGCAGCGGGTCGAGCACCTGGCGGAGAGCCGCACCGGCCTGATCGAGGTGGTCGACGCCGAACGCCGCCGAATAGAAAGGGACTTGCACGACGGCACCCAGCAGCGGCTGGTCTCGCTCGCCGTCAACCTCGGCCTGGTCCTGGCCACCACCCCCGACCTGCCCGACGGGGCCCGCGCGGCGGTCGCCGAGGCCCACCTGGAGGCCAAACAGGCGATCGCCGAACTCAACGACCTGGTACGGGGGTTGCACCCCGCCGTCCTGGAGGACCGCGGGCTGGACGCGGCCCTGTCCGGCCTGGCCGCCCGGCTCCCGCTGCCGGTGCGCCTGCGGGTCGACCTCGACGAACGGGTGCCGCCCGGCGTGGAGTCGGTGGCGTACTTCGTGGTCTCCGAGGCCCTGGCCAACGTGATCAAACACGCCGGGGCGACCCGCACCGAGGTGACGGTCAGCCGGCTCGGTTCGGTGCTGCGGGTGAACGTCACGGACGACGGGCTCGGCGGCGCCGACCCCGCCACCGGGACGGGGCTGAGCGGGCTGGCCAAACGGGTCGGCTCGGTCGACGGCGCCTTCCGCGTCAGCAGCCCCGTGGGCGGGCCCACCACCGTGACCGCGGAGCTGCCGTGCGCGCGGTGATCGCCGAGGACTCGGTGCTGCTCCGGGTCGGCCTGGTCAAGGTGCTGGAGATGGGCGGCTTCCAGGTCGTCGCGGAAGCCGGCGACGCGGAGGCCCTGTTGGCGGCGGTCGAGCAGCACCGCCCCGAACTCGCCCTGGTGGACGTCCGGATGCCGCCCGCCTTCACCGACGAGGGGGTGCGCGCCGCCCTGGAGATCCGCCGCAGACGGCCGGGGACGGCGGTGGTGCTGCTGTCCCAGTACGTCGAGGAGCGCTACGCGGCCGACCTGCTGTCCGCCGACACCAGCGGCGTCGGCTACCTGCTCAAACAGCGCGTCGCCGACGTCACGGAGTTCGTGGAGACGGTCCGCCGGGTCGCCGCGGGCGGCACCGCGCTGGACCCGCAGGTCGTCGCCCAACTACTGCTGCGCCGCAGCAGCGACCCACTGGAGCGGCTGACCCCGCGCGAGCGGGACGTCCTGGCCCTGATGGCGGAGGGGCACTCCAACACCGGCATCGCGGAGGCCCTGACGATCGGTGAGAGCGCGGTCGCCAAGCACATCAACAACATCTTCGCCAAACTCGACCTCCCGGTCGCCGACACCGGCCACCGCCGCGTCCTGGCCGTGCTGCGCTTCCTCGGCACGCCGCGCCCCTGAACGAACCGGCCGGGAGGTCCCGATCCTGGACGGACCGGCCGGGAGGTCTCGCCGACTCCTCGGGCCCGGCGGGTGGTGCTAGCCTCGGTGCACCGCCCGCCGCCGCGCCGTGCCCGTTCGTCCGCGCGCGCCCGTCCGGCCGGCCGTTCCCCGCTGCCGACGCCCCGGTCCGCTGTCCTGCCGACCGCCGGGCCGGCACGCACCGCACCACGTAGCGCACCGCGCACCGCGCACCGGCCGCCCCTCCCGCGCGACCGAACACCCCCACCCCGTCCGGAGGTCGGCTCCCGTCATGCGTCCCACCCTGTTCACGATCGACCGTCCCGGACCGGGTCGGCTCAGCACCATGGCCCGGCCGCGCGGCGGCGACTGGCTGGCGGAGGAACTGGCGGCGCTGGCCGCCCTCGGGGTGAGCGGGCTGGTCAGCGCGCTCACCCCGGCGGAGTCCGCCGAGCTCGGGCTGGCCGCGGAGGCGTCCCTCGCCCGGGCCGCCGGGCTGCGCTTCACCGCCGTGCCGGTCCCGGACCGCACCGTCCCCGTCCTCTCCGAAGTCCTGCCGGTGGTGGACGAGTTGGCCCGGCGCCTGGCCGCGGGCGACCACCTGGTAGTGCACTGCCGGGCCGGGATCGGCCGCTCCTCGCTGCTGGCGGCCGCCGTCCTGGTCCGCTCCGGCGCGGACCCGAACGACACCTGGGACCGGATCGCCCGGGCCCGCGGCCTGGCCGTCCCGGACACCCCCGAACAGCGCGCCTGGACCGACCGGATGCCCCGGCGCCCACAGCAGGACGCCCACAGCGGGACGCCGATCGCGGAAGGCCGGTGACGGGGCGCCGGTGACGGGGCGTCGGCGCCCGGCCGTCAGTGGTGGAACAGCCGCAGGCCGGTGTGGACGAGCGTGATGCCGTGTTCGGCGCAGGCGGTCTCGACCTCGGCGGAGCGCAGCGAGCCGCCGGGTTCGGCGATCGCGCGGACGCCGTGGCGGCGGGCGTGGTCGACGTTGTCGCGGAACGGCAGGCAGCCGTCGGAGACGAACGCGACGCCGTCCAACTCGGCTGCCCAGCGGGCGCGTTCGTCCGGACCGAGTTCGTCGGGGACGTCGCCGCCGCCGCTCAGGGCGGCGGCGAAGCGGGTGCGCTCGTCGGGGGTGAGGTCGCCCTCCAGGTAGCGGATCCGCCAGTTGATCCGGTCCTGGCGGCGGATCTCGGGGCGGAAGTCGAGGGCCCGGACGGCGGGGTGGCGGCGCAGCCACCAGGTGTCGGTCTTGGCGCCGGCCAGCCGGGTGCAGTCGACCCGGGACTGCTGGCCGGCGCCGATGCCGAGGGCGGCGCCGTCGCGCAGGTAGCAGACCGAGTTGGACTGGGTGCGGCGCAGCACGGCGAGGCCGAACAGCAGGTCGTCGGCGGCGGCGGGGGTGAGGGTGCCGGTGCGGACGTCGGCGAGCAGGGCGGCGGTGAGCGGGGTGGTGTCGGTGTCCTGGACCAGGCGCAGGCCGTGCACCTCGCGGGTCTCGACGGCGGGCGGGACGTACCGGGGGTCGGCTTCCAGGACGAGGTAGCGGCCGCCCTTCTTCCGGGTCAGCACGTCGAGGGCGCCGGGCGCGTAGCCGGGGGCGACGATGCCGTCGGAGACCACCCGGGCGAGCAGGTCGGCGAGTTCGGCGTCGACCTCGTGCGAGACGGCGACCAGGTCGCCGTAGGAGGACTTCGGGTCGGCGTCGCGGGCCCGCAGGTAGGCGGAGGTGAGCGGGCCGACGGCGGCCGGGTCGAGGGCGTACGGTTCGGCGGCGGCCGGGTCGACCGGTCCGGCGAGGGCGGCGCCGGCCGGGGAGACGTGCTTGAAGGAGGCGGCGGCGGGGCGGCCGAACACGGCGGCGGCCTCGCTGACCAGCTGCCAGGCGTTCAGCGCGTCCAGCAGGTTGACGTACGAGGGCTGCCCGTTGAGCAGGCGCAGCGGCAGTTCGGCGCCGGGCGGCGGCTCGATCCGGGCGCGGGTGTTCTGCGGGTTGATTCCGTACCGAAGGTCCATGGTGGTGGCCCCCTCCGTGAAGTCGCGTGTCGGCTTCGGAGGACACCCAGGCGGACGGTGCCGGTCCCGTGCTGTGCGGTGCCGCTCCCCGGTGGTGCTCCACCTCTCGCCAGTCGCGACGGCGCCGATGCTAGCAGCCTCCGGCGGGGGCGGGCCCGGGCGCTCACGCCCGCACCCGCGCCAACACCCGCGTCCCCGTCCCCGTGCCCGCCCCCGTCGGCACCCGCACCCGCACCCGACCTGGCGTCAGTGGCGTTCCTCCTCGGCGCCGCGGTCCGCCCCTCCGGTCAGGACCGCGTCGGTGATCACGGTGAAGAGGTGGTCGGCGAACGGCACGAACGAGCCGTGGTCGCCGAGCCACGCGAGGGCCGCGACGAGGGCGAACAGTTCCGCGCCGTCGAGGTCGGCCCGGGCCGCGCCGCCGTCCTGGGCGCGGGTGAGGAGCCGGGTGCCCGCCGCGCGCATGGTGACGCAGGAGGTGTGCAGCGCGGAGTCGGGGTCCGCGATGGCGGCCGCCATCAGCTCGGTGACGCCCCGGTACTCGCGGGCGAGCGCGACGCAGTCGCGCAGCCACGCGACGAGGGCGCCCTCGGGCGGGTCCGAGGCTTCGAGTGCGGCCGCCCGGTCGGCCAGTGCGTCGAAGCCCTCCCGGAGCAGGGCGTCGAGCAGCGCCTCCCGGGTCGGGAAGTGCCGGTAGAGCGTGGGGAGGGCGACGTCGGCCCGCCGGGCGATGTCGCGCAGGGACGCGTCGGCGCCCTGTTCGGCGACGGCGACGCGCGCGACGGCGAGCAGGTGGTCGCGGTTCTTCCTGGCGTCGGCTCGCAAGGGTCCTCCTTTGACATGCGTAGCAGTGCTACTTATATTCGTACCACTGCTACGGATATGCGTAGCGGTGCTACGCCTAGCCTATCCCGCCTGCGGGAAGAGGGAGAATCACCATGTCGGCGAAGACGATGAAGGCGATCCGGCTGCACGAGTTCGGCGGCCCCGAGGTGCTGCGCTGCGACGAGGTGCCGGTCCCCCGGCCGCAGCCGGGCGAGGTGCTGGTCCGGGTCCACGCCGTCGGCCTCAACCCCCCGGACTGGTACCTGCGCGACGGGATGCCCGGCATCCCGCCCGAGCTGAGGCCGCCCGTGCGCCTCCCCGTCGTCCCGGGGTCGGACGTGTCCGGCGTGGTCGCGGCGGTCGGGGCCGACGTGGCGGGCTTCTCGGTCGGCGACGAGGTCTTCGGCATGCTCCGCTTCCCGAGCTTCGACGGCCGCGCGTACGCCGAGTACGTGACGGCGCCCGCCGCCGACCTCGCGCACAAGCCGGCCGGCGTCGACCACGTGCACGCCGCGGGGGCGGCCATGTCGGGGCTCACCGCGTGGCAGCACCTGGTGGAGCTCGGGCACGACCACCCGAACCCCCTCCAGGAGGAGCAGCACCGACCCCGGCCGCTGGGCCCCGGGACGACGGTGCTGGTCAACGGCGCGGCCGGCGGCGTGGGGCACCTGGGGCTGCAGCTCGCCAAGTGGAAGGGCGCCCGGGTCGTCGCGGTCGCCTCGGGTCCGCACGAGCGGTTCCTGCGCGAGCTCGGCGCCGACGAGTTCGTCGACTACACCAGGACCGCGCCCGAGGAGGCCGTCCGTGACGTCGACCTGGTGCTCGACACCGTCGGCGGCCCCGGGAGCGGTCGCTTCCTGCGGACGCTCAAGCGCGGCGGCGCGCTGTACTACGTCTTCTTCGCCGCGTACGCCCCGGCGGAGGTCGCCCGACTGGGCGTCACCACCTCGGGCACCCAGGTGCGCTCGAACGGCCGGCAGCTCGAAGAACTCGGCCGCCTGCTCGACACGGGCGCGCTCCGCGTCGCCGTCGACAGCACGTTCCCGCTCGCGGAGGCCCGCGAGGCGCACGAGCGGGCGGCCCGCGGGCACCTCCGGGGCAAGATCGTGCTCACCGCCGCGTGAGGGACGCCCGGCCCGTGAGCACCACGACGAGAAGCGCGTCCCGCGCGACGGCAGGAGGACCTCGATGAGCACGCTCAAGGACGCCGTCGACGACCTGTTCAACAACCGGCGGCTACCGGCGCACGAGGCGGTCGACCGGCACTTCGCCCCCGCCTTCCGCCAGCGCGTGGACGGGAGTTGGGTCGACCGCGCCGGGTTCCTCGCCCGCGTCGTCCGGCTCCGCGAGGCCGTCGAGCGCGCCGAGGTCACCGTTCTGGACGAGTTCGCCGACGGCAGCGGCTACGCGGAGCGCCACGTCGTCGAACTGGTCGACCGCGCCGGCGGCCGGACCGTCCAGGAGGTGTACGTGTTCGCGCGGCGCGACCCCGACGGCCGCTTCGTCCGGATCGAGGAGACGGCCGTGACGCTGCCGGGCGCTCCGGCCGACCACGGCCCGACCGACCACGGCCCGACCGACCCGCGCTAACCGACGCCCAACACCCGGCACCCGGCACCCGGCACCCGGCACCCGAACGCACTCGCTCCGCACCGCCCGCACCGGACACCACGGGTCGCCGGCCCTCACCCCCCTTCCACCCCACCTCAGAGGAGTCCCCATGCCCACTGCCCTCATCACCGGCGGCACCAGCGGCATCGGCCGCGCCACCGCCGAACTGCTGCACGAGCGCGGGTACCGCGTCGCGGTCACCGGCCGGAACCCCGAGTCGATCGCGCGGGCCCGGCGCGAACTGCCGCCGGAGGTGCTCGTCGTCCGCGCCGACGCCCGCGTCACGGCGGACACCGACGCCCTGATCGAGTCGGTCCGCGAGCACTTCGGCTCGCTGGACCTGCTGTTCCTCAACGCGGGCGTCTTCCGGCCCGCGCCGGTCTCCGAGGTGACCGAGGAAGCCTTCGACGAGGCGGTCGACGTCAACTTCAAGGGCCAGTACTTCACCCTGCAGAAGGCGCTGCCGCTGCTGACCGACGGCGGCTCGATCGTCCTGACCGTGGGGATCGTCGGGGCCGACCGGGGAGCTCCGGGCGCCACCGTGGTCGCGGCGACGCGCGGGGCGCTGCTGGCGATGCTGCCGTCGCTCGCGCTCGAACTGGCGCCCCGGGGGATCCGCGTCAACGCCGTCAGCCCCGGATCGACCGAGACCCCGCTGTACGACAAGCTCGGCGTTCCGGCCGAGGCGCGGGCGGCCATGAGCGCGGGCATCCCGTTCCAGCGGTTCGCGACGGGCGGGGAGGTGGCCGAGGTCGTCGCGTTCCTCGCCTCGGACGCCGCCCGCTACGTCACCGGCCAGGAGGTCACCGTCGCCGGCGGCCTCGGGCTCGGCCTCGGCGGCTGACCGCACCCGGCGCCCACCCGGACGCCGCGACCGCCCCGCCCGGTCCGGGCCGGGCCGGGCCGGACCGGTCGCGGCGTACGGGTGGGTTCGGCCGTGTCGCGGCCGGGTGGCCGGGGCGGGCGGCGGGGGCGTGGCTACCGTTCGGAGTCCGGTCACCGGGTGCGGGTGACGCCGCGTCCCCGGGAGGGTCGATGTCCTCGTCCGACACCGTGTCAGGGTCCGTGCCGGAGCGGGGCCGCGGCCTGCTGTGGCGGCTGGGCGCGTGGTGCGCCCGGCGGCCGGTGCTGGTGCTGGTGGGCTGGCTGCTGGTGCTGGCGGGGGTGCAGGTCGCGAACCACGCGGTGGGCGGCGGCTACTCGGACGACTTCTCGCTGCCGGGCTCCCAGGCGCAGGACGGCGCGGACGTGCTGGCCGCGCACGAGCCGGCGATCGGCGGGACGAGCGCGCAGGTGGTGCTGCACGACGGGCAGCCGCTGACGCAGTTCCAGTCGCAGGTGGACCAGGCGGTGACGTCGCTGCAGCACCTGCCGCACGTGCTGTCGGCGCAGGACCCGCTGCCGCCGCCGGGCCAGGCCCCGCAGCCGGGCGGGCCGCTGTCCGCGGACGGGCTGACGGCGTACGTCACGGTGCGCTTCGACGGGGTGCTGGCGACGTTCGGCGACGACTACCTGGACCAGGTGGACGCGGCGGTGGCGCCGCTGCGCCAGGCCGGCGTGCAGGTCGAGTACGGGGGCCCGCTGGGCGAGTTGGCGCGGCCGGCGCCGAGCGACCGGGTCAGCGAGCTGATCGGGTTCGGGGTCGCGGTCGTGGTGCTGCTGCTCGGCTTCGGCAGCGTGATCGCGGCGGGGCTGCCGCTGGTCAGCGCGCTGCTGGCGGTGGTGGTGGGCCTGGGGCTGCTGGGCCTGCTGGCGGCGCTGACCACCTTCGCGACGGTGGCGCCGACGCTGGCGACGATGATCGGGCTGGGGGTGGGCATCGACTACGCGCTGTTCCTGCTGACCCGGCACCGGCAGGGCCTGATCGACGGCGCGGACCCGGTCGCGGCGGCCGGGCACGCGGTGGCGACCAGCGGCCGGGCGGTGCTGATCTCCGGCTGCACGGTGGTGATCGCGCTGGCGGGCCTGTCGGTGTCGGGCATCTCGTTCATGGCCAAGCTGGGCCTGGCGGCGGGCGTCACGGTGGTGACGGCGGTGTGCGGCGCGCTGACGCTGCTGCCCGCGCTGCTGGGCCTGATCGGCCGCCGGATGGACCGCTTCACCGTCCGTCCGCCCGTGGCGGAGGGCGGCGGGGAGACCGAGGGCGGCGAGGCGACCGGCCTGTGGCACCGGTACGCCCGGCGGGTCGAGCACCGCCCGTGGCGGTACCTGGCGGTGGGCCTGGTGACGGTGCTGGTGCTGGCGGTGCCGCTGCCGTCGATCCAGCTCGGGCACATCGGGGACGGCGCGGACCCCACCTCGTTCACCGACCGGCGGGCCTTCGACCTGATGTCGGCGGCGTTCGGCCCGGGCTCCAACGGCCCGCTGACGGCGGTGGTCGACCAGACCGCGGTGCCCGCCGCCGACCGTCCGGCGCTGGCCTCCGCCGTCCAGCAGGCGCTGACCGGCGTGCCGGACGCGGTGAGCAACGTGCCGCCGCTGCAGACCAGTTCGGACGGCGACGTGCTGTTCACCACCGTCACGCCCGCGCAGGCCCCGCAGGACCAACGGACCACCGACCTGGTCGGCCACCTCGTCGAGGAGGTGCTGCCGGGCGCGGTCGCGGGCACCGCCGCGGCCACCTACGTCACCGGCACCACCGCCGCCCAGGTCGACTTCCTGGACCTGGTGGCGAGCCGGCTGCTGCTGATCATCGCGGTGGTGGTGGCGCTGGCCTTCCTGATCATCCTGTTGGTGTTCCGGGCCCCGCTGGTCGCGCTGAAGGCCGCCGTGCTGAACCTGGTGTCGATCGCCGCCTCGTACGGGGTGCTGGTCGCGGTCTTCCAGTGGGGCTGGGGCGGGCCGGCGCTGGGCGTGTCGGGCAAGGTGCCGATCGAGAGCTACGTCCCGATGATGATGTTCGCGATCGTCTTCGGCCTGAGCATGGACTACGAGGTGTTCCTGCTCTCCCGGGTCCACGAGCGCTGGCGCCGCACCGGCGACAGCCGCGGCGCGGTCGCGCACGCCCTGGAGACCACCGCCCGGGTGATCGGCTGCGCGGCCCTGATCATGGTCAGCGTGTTCGCGGCGTTCATCGTCAGCGACAACGTGGTGATCAAGATGATGGGCCTGGGCCTGGCCGTCAGCGTCCTGATCGACGCCACCGTGGTCCGGCTGCTGATGGTCCCCTCCGCGATGACCCTGCTCGGCCCCGCCGCCTGGTGGACCCCGCGCTGGATGGACCGCCTGCTCCCGGACCTCGACGCCGAGGGCCTCAAGAACGGCTGACCGCGCCGGCCCGGAACGGGAAGGCCCGAGTGCCGCGTCAGGCAGCCTTCGCCCGTCGGGACCGCGCACCGCGGCGAGCGGCGCTTCACCGTGCGGCTGCGCCGGGAGGACGGGAACGGCCCGCAGGAGCGGCTGCTGCCGCTGCGCAAGGGCCGGACCAGCCTGTGAGCCCGTGAGGGGGCCGCTGCGGGCGGCGGGCGTCAGCCCCGGGCGGCGGCTTCGGCCATCATCCGCTTCAGCCCGCTGACGTCCCGTTCGAAGCTGAACTCCCGCAGCACGGTGGTCCAGTGGCCGTCCGCCCAGCGCCAGACGAAGGCGTAGCGGGCCGGGACGCCCTGCTCGCGGCGGTACATCACCACGGTGCCCTGGTCGCCGTGCCGGGTGGTGGCCAGGAAGCGGACGTCCCGGGTGTCCTCGCCGATGCGCTGCCCCTGCGCGGCCAGGCCGCGGAAGCGCGCCATGAAGTGCGCCTTGGTCAGCCGCACCACCTGGCCGGCCTCGTCGATCCGCAGGTTCTCGAACTCCTCGTCGTACAGCGCCTCCAGGGCCGGCAGGTCCATCGCCGTGCCCGCGGCCAGGTACTCCCGCATCCGCGCGACGAGCGACTCGTCCAGCACCTCGTCCGACGCCGCGTCCGGCACCTCGTCCAGCGTCACGCCCGGCTTCACGTCCATGGTTCCTCCGCCTCTCCCGCCGGTGCGTCCCGGCCTCGGTGACAACGGTCCCGGCACCCGCCGTCAGATCGCCGGCAGATCACCGTCAGCGCGCCGTCGATCGTCGCGGCAGCGGCTGACCGGCCGTCGGGATCCGGCGGAGGATCGCTCAACCCGCTTGCTCGGAAAGGTATTTCGTGCCCCCGACCGAGCTCACGTACCGTCCCGTCCATGGAGAAATGGACCTACGCCACGGCCCGGGAACTCACCGCGGCCCTGCACGCCGGGGACGTCACCTCGGTGGAACTGACCGAGGGCGCGATCGCCCGGATCGAGCAGGAGGACGGGGCGCTCAACGCGGTCTGCGCACCGGACTTCGAGCGGGCCCGGACGGCCGCCCGGGAGGCCGACCGGGCGTTGACGCGCGGCGAGCGGCGGCCGCTGCTGGGGATCCCGCTGACCGTCAAGGAGTCGTACAACGTCGCCGGACTGCCGACCACCTGGGGGATGCCGCAGTTCCGGGACCACGTGCCGGACGAGGACGCGCTGCAGGTGGCCCGGGTGAAGGCGGCCGGCGCGGTGGTGCTCGGCAAGACCAACGTGCCGCTGGGACTGCGGGACATCCAGACCTACAACGAGATCCACGGCACCACCAACAACCCGTGGGACCACAGCCGCACCAGCGGCGGCTCCTCCGGCGGGTCGGCGGCCGCGCTGGCCGCCGGCTACGGCCCGCTGTCGCTGGGCACCGACATCGCCGGCTCGCTGCGCACCCCCGCCCACTTCTGCGGCGTGTACGCGCACAAGCCGACCCTGCACCTGCTGCCGACCCGCGGCATGGTGCCGCCGCACGCCCCCGCGCTGCCCGCCGACATCGACCTCGCCGTGGTCGGCCCGATGGCCCGCTCGGCCGGCGACCTGGCGCTGCTGTTCGACGTGATGACCGGCCCCGACCCGCTGACCCTCGGCCTGGCCCACGCCACCGTGCTGCCGCCCGCCCGCCACGACCGGCTGGACGGCTTCCGGGTGCTGGTGCTGGACGAGCACCCGCTGCTCCCGACCGGCGCCGACGTCCGCGCGGGCATCGCCCGGGTCGCCGACGCGCTCGCCGACGGCGGCGCCCGGGTCGAGCGGCACAGCCCGCTGCTGCCCGACCTCGCCGACGGCGCCCAGATCTACCCGCTGCTGATGTTCTCCGCCCTCGCCGCCAACTTCCCCCCGGCGCAGTACGAGCAAGTGCGGCGGCTCGCCGAGCAGTTGAGCGAGGACGACCACAGCCTGGGGGCCGCCCGGCTGCGCGGATCGATGCTCAGCCACCGCGACTGGCTGGCCGCCGACCACCGCCGCGAACTGCACCGGCGCGGCTGGCGGGAGTTCTTCGCCGAGTTCGACGCCGTCGTCGCCCCGATCACCCCGACCGCCGCCTTCCCGCACCAGCAGGACCCCGACCTGCTGGGCCGCCGGATGACCGTCGACGGCACCACTTTCCCCTACTTCGACCAGCTGGCCTGGGCCGGCCTGGCCACCATGCCGGGCCTGCCCGCCACCGCCGTCCCCACCGGCCTCTCCGCCGAGGGCCTCCCGGTCGGCGTCCAGCTGATCGGCCCGATGTACGAGGACCGCACCCCGCTGCGGCTGGCCGAACTGCTGGAGGAGCGGCTCGGCGGCTTCCGCGTCCCGGCCGCGCTGAGCCGTTGAGGCGCTGAGCCGTTGAGCCGTTGCCGATCGACCGCCGATCGACCGCCGGGCGCCGCAAGTGGTGCCCGGCGGACGGCGTTCCGGCCGGTCAGCGGGCGGCCTGGTAGGCGCGTCCGGCGGCGGTCGCGGTGGTGCCGTTCGTGAACAGGCCGCTGCTGGGCTTCGCCGGGTCCGCGCCGAGGCCGAACCAGGCGTAGCGCTGGAGGTAGGGCAGCGCGTCGAGGGCCGCGGTGGAGGCGGTGACGAAGGCGGCCTGCTGGTCGGCGGTCGGGAAGCGGGTGCCCTGGGAGAAGTCGATCAGGGCGTACTCGGTGAGCCAGATCGGCTTGTGGTAGCGCTGGTGCACGGCCTCCAGGTACGAGGTCAGCTGCTGGACGGCCTGCGGGGTGCGGAAGTCGCCGCCGTACCAGTGCAGCGTGATGAAGTCGACCCGGTAGCCCTTGGCGGCGGCGCCGGTCATGAAGCGGTCCAGCCAGCCGCCGGCGGTGTCCGCCCCGTACGCCACCGCCGGGCTGCCGAGCGTCTGCCCGGCCTGCATCAGCTTCGGCCACAGGTCGAGCGCCTGGTCGACCGTCATGTTGGACTGCGCGGCCATGTCGGGCTCGTTGAACCCGAGCAGGTAGGGGCCGTTGGCGCGGGCCTGGGCGAGCGCGCCGTCGGTGACGGAGGCCGCGCCCCAGATCATCGGGACGAAGGACGCCGAGGCGGGCGTCTCGATGCCGGGGTGCTGGGGCGCCCAGGTGTAGTACCAGCCGGCCCCGGAGGCGGCGAGCGCCTGGCTCACCCCGTCGAAGGACCACACGCCGACGCCCTTGCGCGCGGAGCCGGCGATCCCGGCCTGCGGTGCGGCCGCACCGGCGGCGGGCTTCGCGGAGGTGGCGGCGGCGGACGGCGCGGGGGTGGAAGGGGTGGCGGCGGAGACGGACGGGGACGGGGACTCCGGGGCGGACGGCGAGGGCGAGGGGCCGTCCGGGAGCGCCGGGGCCGCCGCGCCGGCGACCGTGGGCGGGGCGGCGACGGCGGCGGACGGGACGGCGAGGGTGGCGGCGGACGGGTCGTCGTGCCGACCGGGCGTCAGCTCGGCCCCGACCAGGACGGCCACCGCCACCAGCGCCACCGCCGCGCCGCCGAGCACCGGCCGGGGCAGGCCGGTGCGCGGCCGCCGGTGGCCGGAGCGCCGGCCGGCCCGGCGCCCGCCGGAGGGGGTTCCGGTGCCGGAGGCGTCGGTGGACGGTGCGCCGCCCGGCCCTCCGTCCGCTCCCCCGCCCGGGGTGGCGGAGCCCGGCGCGCCGAGGATCCGGGCCGGGTCGAGGGTCGGCGGGACGGCCAGCAGCGGCAGGCCGTAGAGCAGCCGTTCGGCGGGCAACAGGCCGCGCTGGGCGCCGGAGCAGCGTTCGCAGTCGCGCAGGTGCCGGGCCAGGCGCTTGCGCCACAGCGGGGTGGGCGCGCCGTCCCAGCCCGCGGCGGCCGCGTCCAGTCCGGGGCAGCGCGGGTCGGCGGCCAGGGCGCGGACCACCAGCCGGGAGGTTTCGAGCTGCTTCTTCATCCGGCCGGTGCGGACGGCGGCGTGGCCGGAGCTGAGGCCGAGCGCGGAGACCAGTTCGGCCTGGTCGAGTTCGCCGGTCTCCTTGAGCCACCACAGGGCGAGCAGTTCGCGGTCGTCGGGGTCGAGCCAGCGGGTGGCCTCGGCGATCTCGCGGCGCTGTTCGGTCAGGCCCAGGCGCAGGATGGTCAGGCCCGCGAAGTCCAGTGCGGGGTCGGGTATCGCCTCGGCGTCCTCCAGCCGGGCGGACCGGTCGAGGGCGACGGCCCGGTCCTGCTGGCGGGTGCGCACCTGCCGGACGGCGATGGCCACCAGCCAGGACCGGAAGGCGGTGGGGTCCCGCAGGTCGGACAGCCCTCGGACCATGCGCAACAGCGTCTCCTGTACGACGTCGTCGGTGTCGGCGTGGCCGTTCAGCGCCCGGCCGACGATGTTGTAGACCAGCGGGAGGCTCTCGGCCACCAGGTGTTCGAGCGCTCGCCGGTCGCCGGCGCGCGCCGCCGTGACCGTCCCGGCGTCGGGTCCACTGCGTCTGGTGTGCGGCATGGGTGCGTTCCTCTACGTGGGGTGCGGCGGCGTTCTCCGTCCTCGGAGACCGCCCGCGGGTGCGCCCGCCAACAGAAATTCTCCGGCCGCGGATTTTTTTCGGTCCGCGGTGAGATTTCTGTTATCCGGCGGGTCCGGCGGGGTCTCCGAGGTGACGCACCCGCAGGAGCGCCGCACGCGCACCCGGAGGAGACCGGAGGGAAGGCCCAGGATGGCACGAGGACACCGCCGGTCCGGCGCGGGGCCGGGGTCGAGGTCCCGGCGGCACCGCTGGTGGTACCTGGTGGCCTCGGTGCTGGTGACGGTCGGCACCGTCCTGGTCGCCTACCGCACCGGACCCCCGCCGCACCCGGGGCCGACCCCGCCGGCGCCGTCGACGGCCCGGCCCCAGGAGCAGGCGCAGCCGGTCGACGCGCCGCCGCTCCCGTCCGGCTCCGGGTCCGCCGGGGCGGGCGGGCGACCGCTCGCCCCGGCCGGGGCCCGGCAGCCGCTCGCCCCGGCCGACCGCGTCACCTGAACCCGGCGGACGGGCGGCCCCCACCGTCCGTCCGCCTCCGACCCTGCCGGTCCGGGCCCCACCCCGGCGCCCCCACCCGGACCGGCAGGGTGTCCGTCGGGCACCGCGCCCTTTCCCCCTGCACCGGGGCGCGGTGCCCGGCCCTTCGGCGCGCACCCGCCCCGCCGGTGCGTCCGATGGTCGGGTCGGGCGGCCTGTTAGAGTCGGAGGGTCTGGAGCGGCGCAGCAGGTGCGCGCGCGAGGTGCGGAAGAGGGACAGCTGTGGCGGGTGACGACGACATCTCCGGGTGAGACCCGGTTCTGACGGCCACCGGGCCGGCGCACAGGAGCGCTGCCGGAGTGGTCCGTTTCGTCGTCCCCTTTTTCCCCACTTCCCGCCCGGGCAGCGGCAGTTCACCACGCCCCGCTGCCCCCTCGCACCCTTCGAGGTCCCGCCGTGTCCGACGTCGCCGTCGTCTGTTCCCACCTGTCCTTCTCCTGGCCGGACGACACTCCGGTCTTCCACGACCTGTCGTTCAGCCTGCCGCCGGGCCGCACCGGCCTGGTCGCGCCGAACGGCTCCGGCAAGTCCACCCTGCTGCGGTTGATCGCCGGTGAACTGGCCCCCGGTGCCGGATCGTTGACGGTCTCCGGCACGCTCGGGTACCTGCCGCAGGACCTCCCGCTGACGGCGGGGCTGACCGTCGCCGAGGTGCTCGGCGTCGACGCCGTGATCCGGGCGCTGGACGCCGTCGAGTCGGGGGACGTCGCCGAGGAGCACTTCGCGGTGATCGGCGACGACTGGGACGTCGAGGAGCGCACCCGCGCCCAGCTCGACCGCCTCGGCCTGGGCGCCCTGGCGCTGGACCGCCGGCTGGGCACGCTCAGCGGCGGCCAGGTGGTCTCGCTCGGCCTGGCCGCCCAACTGCTGCGCCGCCCGGACGTGTTGCTACTGGACGAGCCGACCAACAACCTGGACCTGGCGGCCCGGCACCGGCTGTACGAGGTGCTCGCCGACTTCCACGGCTCGCTGCTGCTGGTCAGCCACGACCGCGCGCTACTGGACCGGATGGAGCGGATCGCCGAGCTGGACGGCGGCGAACTGCGGCTGTACGGGGGTGACTTCACCGCCTACCAGGAGACGGTGCAGGCCGAGCGGGAGGTCGCCGAGCGCAACGTCCGCAGTGCCGAGCAGCAACTGAAGCGGGAGAAGCGCGAGTTGCAGCAGGCCCGGGAGCGGGCCGACCGGCGGGCGAGCAACGCGGCGCGGAACCTGAAGAGCGCCGGCCTGCCGAAGATCTTCGCGGGCACCATGAAGCGCGGCGCGCAGGAGTCGGCGGGCCGCTCAGGCCAGGTGCACGCGGCGCGGGTGGACGAGGCGCGGGCCCGGCTGGACGAGGCGGGGCGGGCGGTGCGCGAAGAGCAGCGGCTGAGCCTGGAACTGCCGGACACCCTCGTCCCGGCGGGGCGGACGCTGCTGCACGGCGAGGGCCTGCGGGCCGAGCCGGGCGGCGTGCCGGTGTTCGGGCCCGCCGGGGTGGACCTGATCGTGCGGGGGCCGGAGCGGATCGCGCTGACCGGCGCGAACGGCGCCGGGAAGAGCACCCTGCTGCGCCTGATCAGCGGCGAACTACCGTTGAGCGGAGGGGAGTTGCGACACGGCGAGGGCCGGGTGGCGTACCTGTCGCAGCGGCTGGACCTGCTGGACGACGGGCTGTCGGTGGCGGAGAACTTCGCCCGTTTCGCGCCGGAGCGGCCGGAGGCGGAGCGGATGAACCTGCTGGCCCGGTTCCTGTTCCGGGGCGCGGGCGCGCACCTGCCGGTGCGGGTGCTGTCCGGCGGCGAGCGGCTGCGGGCCACGCTGGCGTGCGTGCTGTGCGCGGAGCCCGCGCCGCACCTGCTGCTGCTGGACGAGCCGACCAACAACCTGGACCTGGTGGGCGTGGGCCAGTTGGAGAGCGCGCTGAACGCCTACCGGGGTGCGTTCGTGGTGGTCAGCCACGACGAGCGGTTCCTGGAGGGCATCGGGGTGCAGCGCCGACTGCTGCTGGCGGAAGGGCAGTTGACGGAGGTGGCGGCGTGACGGCGCTGATCGCCCAGGACGTGGTGCGCGTCCTGGGCGGCCGCCGGGTGCTGGACGGGCTGTCGCTGACCGCCGCGCCCGGCCGCCGGATCGGCCTGATCGGCGAGAACGGCTGCGGCAAGTCGACGCTGCTGCGGGTGCTGGCCGGAGTGGACGAGCCGGACGCCGGGAGCGTCACCCGGCCCGCCGATCTGGGCTTCCTGCACCAGGAGTTGCCGTTCGAGGCGGACGCCACGCTCGCCTCGGTGCTGGCCGACGCGCTGCGCGAGGCCCGCACCGACCTGGCCGAACTGGAGCGCCTGGGAGCCGAGTTGGCCGCCCTCCCGGACCAGCACCCGTCCCTGCCCGGCCTGTTGGCGCAGTACGGGCAGCGCCTGGAGCAGGCCGAGGCCCGCGACGCCTGGGACGCCGACCGCCGGGCCGCCCTGGCCCTGGAGGGCCTTGGCCTGTCCGCGCTCGCCCCGGAGCGCACCCTCGGTTCGCTCTCCGGCGGCCAGCGCGGCCGGCTGGCGCTGGCCGCGCTGCTGGTGCGCCGCCCCGCGGCGGTGCTGCTGGACGAGCCGACCAACCACCTGGACGACGCCGCGGCCGCCTTCCTGGAGGCCCAACTGCTGTCCCTGCCGGGCGCGGTAGTGGTGGCCAGCCACGACCGGGCGTTCCTGGAGGCGGTCTGCACCGACCTGGTCGACCTGGACCCGGCCGCGGACGGCCCGGTCCGCTTCGGCGGCGGCTACCTGGCCTACCTGTCCGCGAAGCGGGCCGCCCGGGAGCGCTGGGAGCGCCGGTGGGCCGAGGAGCAGCAGGAGGCGGAGCGGCTGCGGCACTCGGCGGGGGTGACCGCGCACCGGGTGGCGCCGGACCGGGGGCGCACCGACAACGAGAAGATGGGGTACGGGCACCGGGCGGGCCGGGTGCAGCAGCAGGTGTCCCGGCGGGTGCGCGACGCGTCCCGCCGGCTGGCGGAGCTGGAGCGCACCCGGGTCGCCGAGCCGCCCGTCCCGCTCCGCTTCACCCCGCCCGCCGCCGAACCGGACCCGGGAACGGCCCCCGGGGCCACCCCGTCCCCCGGCCCGCTGGTCGCGCTGCACGAGGTCCGGGTCCCGGGCCGGCTGGCTCCGACCACGCTGGAACTCGCGGACGGGGAACGGCTGTTGGTGACCGGCGGCAACGGGACGGGCAAGTCGACGCTGCTGGCGGTGCTGGCCGGGCGGCTGGCGGCGGCGGGCGGGGTGCGGCGGCGGCCCGGCCTGACGGTGGGCCTGCTCACCCAGGACACCGCGTTCGCCCGGCCGGAGCGCACCGCCCGGGACACCTACCGGCTGGCGCTGGGCCCGGAGGCGGCGGAGCGGGTGCCGCTGTCGACGCTCGGCCTGCTGGCGGCGGCCGACCTGGACCGCCCGGTGGGCGCCCTGTCGGTGGGCCAGCGCCGCCGCCTGGCACTGGCCCTGCTGGTCGCCCGCCCGCCCCGGTTGCTGCTGCTGGACGAGCCGACCAACCACCTCTCGCCGCTGCTGTGCGACGAGTTGGAGGAGGCGATCGGCGCCGGCGGCCCGGGCGCGGTGGTGCTGGCGGGGCACGACCGCTGGCTGCGCCGCCGCTGGCGGGGCCGGGAGTTGGCGCTGGCCGGTGCGGACGTCGCGGAGCGCTGACCCGGCGGAACACTGACCCGGCGGAGCGCTGACCCGACCGCGGAACGACACACGGCGGCGGCCACCGCCCCCCGGCCCGGGGAGGGTGGCCGCCGCTGTGTGTCAGGTACTGTCCGGCTGCCGGGGTGTCAGGTGCTCCCCGGCTGCCGGGCGCTGCCCGGACTGCCTGCCGTTACGGGTAGGAGACCAGGTTCGAGGGGACGGTCCCGGTGCCCGAGGTGCCGGCGCCGGTGTTGTTGACCACGTGCAGGAACTGGCCGTTGCCACCGAGCGAGTTGACCAGGACGTCGTGCAGCTTGACGCCCGCGGTGTCCGGGACCTCGAAGCCGTGGTCCACCACGATGGTCGGGTCGACGTTGAAGTAGCAGTAGCTGCCCAGGCCCCAGCCCTCGTGGGTGGTGACGTTGTTCTCGACCTTGTAAGCGGCGTAGCCCTTGGTGGTGCCGTTCTGGATCGCGGCCTGGTTGGGGGCGTCGTAGGCGATCTCGTTCTGGAAGAAGATCGTCTTGCCGCCGTTGCCCTTCCACCACACGTTGTACTTGTTGAAGTGCTCGACGAACAGGCCGGTGGCCAGGACGTCGTTGCCGTTCACGACGAAGCCGTAGTCGGAGCGGTTGCTCTCCCAGCCGACGCCCGCGCCGTGGTCGGCGCGCCAGATCCAGGTGTGGTCGACGATGGTGTTGTTGCTGTTGATCACCATGCCGTTGGTGGCCTTGCCGGCGGTGACGCCGCCGACCCGGACGAAGACGTCCTGGATGACGATCGGGTCGGCCGCGTGGTTGGCGCCCGGGGTGTCGTTGCCGACCTGGAGCAGGGCCTGGGAGTTGGTGGTGCCGGCGTCCAGCAGCAGGCCGGAGACCTTGACGCCGTCGACGTCGGCGACCTTGATCGCGGTCACGCCGTTGTCCGGGATGACGGTGGCGAGGCCGAGGCCGAGCACCACGGTGTCCGGGCGGGTGATGTTGATGCTCTGGTCGACGTGGTAGACGCCGGGGGTGAAGAGCAGGTTGAGACCCTGGGCCAGCGCCTGGTTGATGCCGGCGGCGGTCGCGCCGTCCTTCACCACGTAGAACTGGCTGAGCGGCAGCGAGGTGCCCTGCGGGGTGCCGCTGCCCCAGGAGACGCCGCGGGCGTTGGTGCGCTTGGCGGGCACGAACACCTTGTAGTCGTTGCCGTCCAGGTACAGGAACGGCTTCTCCTGCGAGGTCGGCGTGGTGTCGAGCGTGGTGTACGGCGGGTTCGGGAAGCCCTGGGCGGGGGCGCCCTGGACGCCGGAGAAGGTCTGGTTCCACACGCCGTTGGAGAACCCGCCGATGGAGCTGTCGCGGGTGTACCACTGCTGCTGCGAGTAGTTGCCGACCTGGCCGTCGATCTTCGAGTCGGCGATGTAGCCGCCCGAGGCCCAGCCGTAGCTGGCGGGGGCCAGGTTGAGGCCGCCCTCGACGTGCATCCGGCGGAACGGCGCGGCCTGCGAGACGGCCCAGCGGTCGGTGCCGCTGACCGGCTTGAGGTGCAGGTTCTCGGCGGAGCGCCAGAAGTTCTGGGTGGCGTTGCCGTTGAACCAGCCCGCGTCGACGGTGACGTCGCCGTTGAAGGTGGTGTCGTCCGGGTTCAGGCCCAGGCCCGCGATCGAGGTGTAGAAGCCGATCTGGGCGTTGATGTTGTTGTACGTGCCCGGCTTGAACAGCAGCGCGTAGCGGTCGGTGCCGAACTGGTTCGACTCCTGCTTGGCGAAGACCGCGTCGACCTTGGCCTGGATGTTCGGCGTGGACGGGTCGAAGACCAGCACGTTCGGGCCGAGGTCGCCGCCGCCCTGCACCGGCGGGGTGGTGGAGCCGCCGGTGCCGGTGTGGACGCCCATCTCCCACAGCGAGTAGCCGTAGCCGGTGGCGCGCTGGGTGCCGTACATCCGGACGTAGCGGCCGGAGCCGGAGACCTTCAGCGTCTCGTTGCCGCCGGCGCCGGTGGTGGTGGAGTAGATCGTCGCCCAGGTGCTGCCGTCGTTGGACGCCTGGATCTGGTACGCCTTGCCGTACGCGGCCTCCCACCTGAGGTCGACCTGGCACAGCTGCTGCACCGAGCCGAGGTCGACCTGCAGCCACTGCGGGTCCGCGGCGGCCGAGGCCCAGCGGGTGCCGGTGTTGCCGTCGACCGCGGAGGACGCCGGGGTGCCGCCGTTCTCGGTGGAGGACGCGGTGGCGGTCTTGCCCTGCGCGGCGTTGTCGGTGGAGCAGCCCGAGGTCGGCGGGGTGGTGGTGCCGCCCGAGGGGGTGCCGGTGGGGGTGCCGCCCAGGGTGCCGTAGACCTGGAACTCCCAGAGGGAGTAGCCGTAGCCGGTGGCGCGGGTGATGCCGTTCATCCGGACGTAGCGGCCGGAGCCGGAGACGTTCAGCGTCTCGGTGCCGCCGGCGCCGGTGGTGGTGGAGTAGACCGTCGTCCAGGTGGTGCCGTCGTTGGACGTCTGGATCTGGTAGGCCTTGCCGTAGGCGGCCTCCCAGCTCAGCTGCACCTTGCTGATGGTGGAGACGGAGCCGAGGTCGACCTGCAGCCACTGCTGGTCGGAGGCCGCGGAGGACCAACGGGTCCCGAAGTCGCCGTCGACGGCGGCGGTGGCCGGGGTGCCACCGTTCTCGGTCGACGAGGCGGTGACCGCCTTGCCCTGGGAGATCAGCGAGTCCGCGGCCTGCGCGGTGCCCGGGATCGTCATGACAGCACCCGCGACCAGGGCCGCGGCGGCGAGTACGGCAGGCGTCCGGCGCATGGGGGCACCGGAAGGGGGAGGGGCGAGCCGCATGGCTCCTCCTGCTGTGAGCGGTGGGTGGGGTGGGAAAACAACGGAGAGCGCTCTCCGGGCGGAGTCTCGGGGCAGGAAGCACCGGGCGTCAAGTCGCACGTGGGGACGACTTGAAACCTCGGCTTCACCTGGGGGAAACACCGCCGCATCAGGTTAGTTCATGGCGAGAGAAAAGTAGAGACCCTGACGACGACATCTCAATTTCGTTGGACCCGGCTCGGAGAGCGCTCTCCCATGAGGGCGGCGGGCTGGAGCTCCGGGGCGACACGGACCCACCCTCGGGGCCGGGCCGGGCGCCCGACGGACCGTCGGGTTCCGGCTCCGGAACCCGGGGCGGATACGGTAGGGCCCGCCGCTCCCGCGCGCCAGCGTCCGCGCCGACCGGCTGACGATCGGCCAAGTACCTTCACCGGCAGGACCCGTGAACCGGCCCGCCACCCGCCGGGGCCGGCCTCGCCCGGACCACCCCGCGCCCGCACACCACCACCCGCCACCCGGACGCCCCCGACCCCGTCCCCACCCACCGCGCCGCCCCCGCCGACCGCACCACCCCCGCACCCACCGGCACGGCGACCGCGCCACCCCGCACCGGAACGGGCATGGGCGTCGGTACGGGCACGGGCGTCGGTACGGGCCCGAGCGCCTCCCCGAGCCCGTGGCCGTGGCCGTCGCCGCCGCGACCGTCCTCCTCCGCCCCCGACCCCACCGGCGGCCCTGCCGCCGGGCACCGCCGCGCCCGCACCCGGCACCGTCCCGCCCCAGGGGCCCCGGTCGTCGCCACCCCCGTCGAGGACTCGGGCTCGCTCACCCCGTTCGCGATCGGCGGCGCGGCCGCCCTCGCCGTCGGCGGAGCCGGCACCTTCGCAGTGCTGCGCCACCGCCGCTCCCGGTCCGAGGGCTCCGCCGGCGCCTGACCGCCCCTCCGGACGTACCTTCAACTCCCGTTCCGAACAAATGAGTTGCCCGCACCACCGGGCCCGCGACCGGCCACCGGCCGTGGGCCCACCGCCCAGCCGGACCGTGCGGGCGATCACACCGACGTGGGAAATGTCACCCGCTTGGTGATGTCTTTACCTTCGATTGACCTTTCGGCCGTGGGCCCCTCTCTGAAAAGGTGGTACGAGCCAACCACGTCGCCTGCCGCCGCCCCGGAGGGATCCCCCGTGCCCGTCTCACGCATGCAATCGACCCCGCTGCCCGGCATCGGCGTGCAGTACGACCTGACCACCCGGGAGCGCCAGCACGTCTCGGTGATCGCCCACCGGGACGGCACCCGGACCCTGAACACCTACCGCCGCGAGGACCCGGACGCCTGCGCGCACTCGCTGCACCTGACGGAGGGTGAGTCGGCCGCGCTGGTGGACGCGCTGACCCCGTCCCACCACAGCCCGAACGTCCTGCACACCTCCGGCCTCGGCCTGGTCGCCGAACGGGTCGAACTGTCCGGCTCGTCGTACTGGAACGGGCGGCCCCTGGGCGAGACCCGGATGCGCACCGACACCGGGGTCTCCCTGGTCGCCGTCCTGCGCCGCACCGGGGCCGTCCCCTCCCCCACCCCGGACTTCCGGCTGGCCGGCGGGGACACCCTGATCCTGATCGGCACCCGCGAAGGCGTGGACGCCGCCGCCGCCATCCTCGGCCGGGAGTGACCTCCTCCCCGCACCGAGCCGCGGGGATTCCGGCCGCACCCGCGGGGTGCGGCCCGCGCCCCGACCCCGGAACCCGTCGCGGGTGAACCGCGGCCGGCCCGCCGCCCGACCCACCCGCCGCACCGCCGGCGCGTCGTCACGCACCACCCGAGCACACCCGAGCACGCCCGAGCACGCCCGGACGTCCGCACCGGACAGGGCCGCTGACCAGCCGTCGGACACCACGACAGGAGCACCGGAGATGCACCCGACGAACCCACCGAGAGCCACCCGCGACGACCTGTGCCCGAACCGCCGAAAACCAGCCCGCCGCCCCGCGGCCACGCGTCAAGCATCCACTCCGTCCGGCCCGCCAGGCCGGGGCGTCCTGACAGAGAAAAGGTGAACGCTTGCACACCGCCACGATCTTCATCGAACTCGGTGCGATCATCCTCGCCCTGGGGCTGCTCGGCCGCATGGGCTCCCGGTACGGTCTCTCCCCCATCCCGCTCTACCTGCTCGGTGGCCTCGCGTTCGGCCACGGCGGCCTGCTGCCGCTCAGCGCCAGCGAGGAGTTCGTCGCCACTGGCGCCGAGATCGGCGTGGTCCTGCTGCTGCTGATGCTCGGGCTGGAGTACACCGCGGCCGACCTGGTCACCAACCTGAAGAGCCAGTACCCGGCCGGGCTCGTCGACTTCGCCTTCAACGCGCTGCCCGGGGCGGCGATGGCGCTGCTGCTCGGTTGGGGCCCGGTCGCCGCCGTCGTGCTGGCGGGCGTCACCTGGATCTCCTCCTCCGGCGTGATCGCCAAGGTGCTCGGCGACCTGGGGCGGCTCGGCAACCGGGAGACCCCGGTGATCCTGAGCATCCTGGTCCTGGAGGACCTGGCGATGGCCGTCTACCTGCCGATCCTCACCGCGCTGCTGGCCGGCGCCGGCCTGCTGGTCGGCAGCGTCACCCTCGCCATCGCCCTGGCCACCGCGGGCCTGGTGCTCTTCGTCGCGCTCCGGTACGGACGGCTGATCTCGCGCTTCGTCTCGCACGACGACCCGGAGAAGCTGCTGCTGGTGGTGCTCGGCCTGACCCTGCTGGTGGCCGGCATCGCGCAGAAGCTCCAGGTCTCGGCCGCCGTCGGCGCGTTCCTGGTCGGCATCGCGCTGTCCGGCGAGGCCGCGGAGGGCGCGCACACCCTGCTGAGCCCGCTGCGCGACCTGTTCGCCGCCGTCTTCTTCGTCTTCTTCGGCCTGAACACCAACCCCGCCAGCATCCCGCCGGTGCTGCTGCCCGCCCTGGCGCTGGCCGTGGCCACCGCCCTCACCAAGATCGCCACCGGCTACTGGGCCGCCCGCCGGGCCGGCATCGCCGCGAAGGGCCGCTGGCGGGCCGGCGGCGCGCTGGTCGCCCGCGGCGAGTTCTCCATCGTCATCGCCGGACTCGCGGTGACCGCGGGCGTCGAACCCTCCCTCGGCCCGTTGGCCACCGCGTACGTCCTACTGCTCGTCATCATCGGCCCGCTGGCCGCCCGTTGGACCGAGCCGATCGCCTCCCGGCTGGAACGCCGCGGCCACGACGACGCCGCCGCGGCCGAACCGCGCACCCTCCCCGAGGAACCCGGCGTCCGCGTCTGACGCCTCCGCTCCCCCTCCCCCCGACCGCCCGCGGACCTCACCCCGCCACATCGACGGCGGCGAGGTCGGCGGGCCGCCGGCCGCAGGTCGAGGGCGGACGGGGTACCGGGCTGCCGGGGGGGGCGAGCAGGCGGTGCCGCACCGGAGCGACCGGGGCGGGCCCGGCGAAGGGCTCACCCAGGTGGCGCAGCACCGAAGCGCCCGGGCGGGCGTCCACCAGGTCGAACCCGTCCCGGTCGCGCACCACCGCCCGGAAGGTCCCCTTCCCACCGCCCTCGCCCTGCACGGTGGCCTGGTCCGCCAGCACCGACAGCGAGGAGACGAAGACGTACCGGCCCACCCGCCCGGCCAGCGCCTCCTCCAGGAAGCACGACCGCACCGTCAGCACCCACGGCACCCCGCCCTCGACCGCCCGCCGGTCCGGCGCCGGCACCAGCAGCGCGACGTCCGCCCCGGCGAACCCGATGCTCGGCAGCCCCCCGTCCGCGAACACCGCCCACGACTCGTCCGCCCGGCCCGGGCCCCGCCCGGTTCAGTGGCGGGTCACGTCAGCTCGTCCAGCAGCCGCCGCTCCGCTTCCGCCGTGAGCCCCTCCGCGCCGGGGGCCGGGCCGCCGCGCGCGTTGTCCCAGGCCAGGGTGTCGGCGATGGTCTCGGCGAGCGGACGGTAGGTCAGCCCGGCGGCCAGCGCGCGGGAGACGTCCACCCGGTTGATCGCCGCGCACTCGGGCCCGGCGATCCACATCGGCACGCCCATCCACGGGTCGACCCCGGCCCGCAGCAGCCGCTCGCTGCCGACCCAGACCGGCTCCGCGGCCGGGTTCACCACCGCCCGGCAGGCGGCGAAGAACTCGCCGAACGGCAGGGTACGGCCGGTCACGTGGTGGACGCCGCCGCGCTGCCGTTCGACGCACCCCAGGATCCACTCCGCCAGGTCACGGGCGTCGATGAACTGGGCGGCGTCGTCCGGCCCGCCCGGCAGCAGCACCCGGCCGCCCCGCTGGAAGCGCCGCGGCCAGTACGGGAAGCGGTCGGTCGTGTCGTACGGTCCGACGACCATTCCGGGACGGACCACGCCGGCCAGCTCCCCGTAGGCGTCCAGCACGATCCGCTCGCAGGCCGCCTTGCGCGCGCCGTAGAACTGGTGCGGCGCCAACTCGCCTTCCAGATCGAGCAGTTCGCCGCCCTCGTCCTGCACGGTGGCCTGGTCCGCCAGCACCGACAGCGAGGAGACGAAGACGTACCGGCCCACCCGCCCGGCCAGCGCCGCCACCGAACGGCGCACCACCTCCGGGTGGTAGCCCGCCACGTCGACCACGGCGTCCCAGCGCCGCCCGTCGAGCCCGGACAGGTCGACCGTGCGGTCACCGACCACGGTCTCGACGCCCGCGGCGTCGGCGAAGAGCGCGGGCGCCGTCAGCCCGCGGTTGAACAGCGTCACCCGGTGCCCCGCGGCCACCGCGGCCTCGACGAGGGTGCGGCCGACGAAACGCGTGCCGCCCAGCACGAGCAGGCTCAGCGGACGGGACGGGGGACGAGAGGAAGTACTGCTCTGCATGATGGTGGTGAACTCCGGATTCGTGAAGCGGCCCGGACCGCCGGCGGCAGAAGCCCGCTCAGTCGGCGACCCGGTTCGGGACGTGACGGAACCCGCTCCCGGCAGCCATCGACCTCACCCTCTCCCGCTCACCCCGGCGCGGCACCCGCACCGGACTCGACCGGCCGAACCTAGCAGCGCGCGCCCCCGCTGTCAGCCCGTCACCCCTGTCGCCCCCCCAGCCCGCCCTGGCCCGCCCCGGCTCAGCGGGCGGTGGGGGGCACCGGGCCCGCCTCGTTCTTCGGCGGGGCCGCCCAGGGGCGGCGGTGACCCACCACGCCGGCGAGCAGAGTGCCGACGACAATGACGAGGAGTGCGACCGCGAGGCTGCCCGCGACCAGCCGGATGCCAAGGGTGTCCAGCCGAATCCGCCCGTCGGAGACCAGGCGGTAGTGGATCGACGGGCCGACGGCACAGCTGTTGATGATCGTCGCGAACCCGGGCACGACGGCGTACCAGGACTTGACCCGGAGCATCAGCAGCCCCATCGCCACGACGGCCAGCCCCGGCAGCGCGGCGGGCAACTCCGCCAGCCGCCCGTCGATGTCCATCACCTTCGAACCGACCCACCCCCACCGGCACTCCCCCCCAAAGAGAACACCGCACCGGGGTCCAGTCCAACGGCTCACCGGAGCATCCGAACTCGGTCGGACCGCCCGGACCCCGACACCACGAAACCTCCGGCACGCAAGCACCGGAGGCTTCATCCGCAATGGCAACTCTGTTCAGGCGATGCCGAATTCACCCCGCACGATGGCATCCACGAACGCGGACCACACCGGCGGGGCAAAGCGAAGGACAGGGCCTGCCGGGTCCTTGGAATCCCGGACACAGCCCGGTCGCATGTCATCCACCTCGACGCATCCGCCCTGGCCATTCGAGTACGACGACTTCCGCCAAGCGGGAGCCACCGGGGTGCGGTCATGCATGGCGTTCCATTTCCTTCCGTACAGCACAGATCAAGGTCAAACTTGCCCGTTGGCCAAGTGCGTCAACCTGGAGTCGATCGTATCGACCGACCCACTTGGACACAGTGTCGGCATCCTGCTCCAAGTATCCACGCTGCAACGTCTCCGTGTACCCAACCAACGCGCGGTTAGGCAGAGTCAAAATCGTGACCGGGTGTGACAGTGGGCGATCCTCTGCAAGCCCGTAAGGGGAGATCTGTAGAACCACATTGGGCATTTCACTCAACGCCTCAAGGTGGCGAAGCTGTCGAACCATGACAAGCGGTCCGCCGATCGGACGGCGAAGGGCTGCTTCGTCCAACACGGCATGCACGGGCGCCCCGTTGGACATCTTGAGTTGTCGCTGCGCGAGCAGGGCGAGTCGCTCGTCCGCCTGCTCCTGTGTGGAATCACCTCTGCGAACCGCCGCGCTTTCGTAGGCCGCGCTGTAGCTCGGCTCCTGCAGCATGCCGGACACGAGATCGATATCGAAGATCCGAACGCCGATCGCCTCGCGCTCACGCCGCAGGTACTCGGGGAAGCCGGGCAGCAGTGAGCCGGTACGCCAGCTCCAGTACAGCAGTAGCAGTGTGCCGTTGGCCTGCAACGCACTGTCCGCCAGCTCGACGAACTTTAAACTCGGGGCTTGTTTCGCCCCCTCAACGTTCGAGATGTACACGTTGGAGTAACTGATCTCCCGGCCGAGGGCGACCTGCGTCAACCCACCTGCCTCCCGTGACCTGGCGAGCTGCACAGCGAAGGCATGCAAGGGAGATGATGTTGGATCAATTGTTCTACGAGGCATGAGAGTTCCGTCTTTAAAGTCATCACAGCTAGAGACTTGAAGTGCTTCCGATCGTAGCTGCCAGTGCCGATGCTGGTTACACGTTGGTGAAAGATCGGAGCGGACAGTGAACGAGCAGAGCATCCCCCCGGAACCCGAAGGGTCCCCCGTCGTTCCCTACCGCCCCTCCGCCACCGGCGAGTTGGTGATCGACCGGAAGTCCGGGGCGCTCGTCCGCTACATGGGCGAGTGGTGCGGGCTGATGTGGGTGCGGCCGCTCGGGGGCGGGACGGAGGTTCCCGTTCATCCGGATGGGCTCGAACCGGCTTGATTCACAGGAGAGTTGTCCGACCGGACAGGTCTCGGACGCGGAAGACGAGGAAGAACCTTGCTGGAGCAGGAACTGGGCACGGAGCCCGAGCACCGATCGCCGACGGCCGCCGAACGGGCGTCGCGGATCAGGGACGGGCTGTGCGAACTGACGGGGCGTGAACCGCTGGTCGAGCGGACGATCGACGACGGGTTCAGGATCACCCTCCGGGTGGTGGAGCAGCCGGACGCGGTGTTGGCGGAGGCGGTGCTGCGGATCCTGAAGGAGGGGGACAGCTTCGGACACAGCAACAAGAACCGCTGGGACCGCTTCTGGGCCGAGGTCGACGCGTCGTGGACGGACGGGGACCCGGTGGAGGAAACGGAGAGCCCGCTGACCCCGGTGGAGTACTACCCGGATGGGCGCCTGGGGTTGGACTGGCGCGCGGTCAGTGATGACCTGGACGGGGTGGTACTGGCGCAGTCATACGACGGGGTGGCCATCGCGCGGGCGACCGATCGGCGTACGGTACTGGTCGTGAACCCGGACGAGTGGGCCGATCTGCGGGACGCCATCAAGCGGGGGCGCTGCGACCACCTGCTCGGTGACCGCCTGCTGTGCGCCGAACCCGGGCCGGGGAAGGGCTTCGTGGCCACGGCGTAGCTCACGACGGCAACTGTCGGGCGCCGGTCGTTTCGGCAGGGGTGTGCTCACCGGCGGCCTCCGTGGGCGGTTCCCCGGCCACCGCGCGATCTCCAGGAGTCCGTACGGCCCCTGACGGTCGCGCGGTGGCCGCCGACCCACCGGTGGAGCCGGTCAGCCGGTCAGCCGGTCAGCCGGTCAGCCGGTCAGCCGGTCAGCCGGTCAGCCGGTCAGGGTGAAGGTGAAGGTGCCGCCGGTGGCCAGGCAGAAGCCGGAGTCGGTGACCGCCCGGAGGTTGATCGTGTAGGTGCCGGAGTGCGCGTAGCGGTGGGTGGCGTAGGTCTTGCGCACGTCCGTGGAGCCGACGCCGGAGACGTCGGTGTAGGTGGTGTTGCCGTCGCCCCAGTCGGTGGTGAAGGTGAACGTGCAGTCGGTCCAGCCGCCGGTGTAGGTCATTTCGACGGTCGGGTCGTCGCTGCTGCAGCTGGCCTGGCCGGCGAACACGCAGCGGGGACCGTACGACTTCGCGGGCGTCGGCGTGGGGGTGGGCGTCGGGTTCGGCTTGGTGGTCGTCGCGGGGGTGGAGCCGGACTTCTTGGTGGCGGTGCCGCCCGTCGAACTGCCGCCCCCGCCAACGCCGTTGCCCGGACCGCCCGGGGTCGCGTTCGAGCCCCCGCCACCGCTCCCGTTCCCGTTCCCGTTCCCGTTCGCGTTCGGGTCCGGGTCCGGAGCCGGGGTCGGCCCGGTGGAGGCCCCGGCGTCGGGTGTGGTGCCGGCGGGGGCGGGGCTGCTGGGGGCCGCCGGGTCGGTGGCGCCGGGGAGCTGCGCGGCGCCCTCGCTCTTCTTGGGGGGCGGGTCGTACGGGAGCAGCTGCACGGCGGTGGTCGCGCCCGCGACCAGGACCACGGGGACGACGAACGGCACCAGCCTTCGGTACCAGGCGCGTTCGGGCTTCCCCTGCGGGCCGGTGATCCGCAGGGCGTTGGTCGGCGATCCGGCCGGGAGGGGCGCGGCGGGCGCGGGCGCGGGCTGCTCGGCGAAGGCGGACCTGGCCAGGAGCGCGCTCATCACCGGCGCGGGCCAGTCGGCCACGGCCGCGGCCGCGCCCGCGGAACCGTCCGGGGCCTCGTACTCGGCGCCGTGCCGGGAGGCGAGTTGGACCAGGCGGCCGGCCGTGGGGCGGCCGGCGGGGTTCTTGTCCAAGCAGGCCGCGACGGTCTCGGCGAGGTCGGGGGCGAGGTCCTGCAGCGCGGCGAGGTCGGGTTCGGTGTGGATGATGCGGTAGAGCATGTCGACGCCCGAGCCCTCGCCGAAGGGCGGGCGTCCGGTGGCGGCGTAGGCGATCAGCGCGCCGAGCGCGAAGACGTCGACGGCGGGGGTGAACCGGCCGCTGTTGTCGGCCTGTTCGGGCGCCATGTAGGAGGGGGTGCCGAGCACCATGCCGGTGCGGGTGAGGCGGCTCTGGTCGGCGGCGCGGGCGATGCCGAAGTCGATGAGGGTGGCGCCGCGGGCGGTGAGCATGACGTTGGAGGGCTTGAGGTCGCGGTGGATCATGTCCAGGCCGTGCACGGCCCGCAGGCAGGAGGCCGTCTCGCGCAGCAGCAGCCACAGCCGGGCCTCGTCCAGCGGGCCGCCGTTGGCCGCGAGGACCCGGTCCAGGGTGAGGCCGGGCACGTAGGCGGTGGCCAGCCACGGCGGGCGGGCGTCCCGGTCGGCCGCGAGCAGCGGGGCGGTGGCCTCCGCCGGCAGGCGTGCCAGGTTGTCGAGCTCGTGCCCGAAGTGCCGCTGGAAGTCCGGGTCTTCGATGAACTGCGGCAGCACCTGTTTGACCGCCGCGTACCGCCCCTCGACCACGCCGAGGTAGACCCGGCCCATGCCGCCCGCCCCGAGCCGGCCCAGCAGCGGGATCTCCCCGATCGTCCGCGGGTCGTCGTCCGCCAGCGGTTCGGCGCCGCTCCCGGCCAGGTCGAACCTGGTGCCGCCGGTTCCCCCATGCAGTGTCATGAGTGCGCATGCTAGCGAACTGCGGTGCACGCACCCCTACTTGAGGTGCACCGATCCGGTCGCGACCGCGACCCGGCCGGTGCGCAGCGAGGAGCGGCTGCGGGTGGCGGTGCCGAGGTCCTGGGCGAGGGTGAGCAGGTCGTGGTCGGAGGTGACCCGCAGGCCGTGTTCGGCGAGCAGCGCGGCCATCCGGTCCGGCTTCCACAGCGAGCGCCAGGGTTCGCCGGCGGTGGCGGAGTTGCCGAGCAGCCGGGTGAGCAGCCGTCCGGCGGACGCTTTCGCCGACGGGGACTGGTAGTTGAGGACGAGCGTGCTGCCGGGGGCGGTGCGCGCGGCGAGGGCGGCGAGGGTGGCGCGGACCTGTTGCCGGGTGAGGTAGGGGACGACGCCCTCCCACAGCCAGGTGGTGGGGGCGGCGGGGTCGTGCCCGGCGGCGTCCAGGGCGGTGGCGAGGTCGTCGGTGGCGAAGTCGACGGCGGTGAAGTGGACCTCGCGGGCTACGGGTTCGGCTTCGGCGGCGGCCAGGCGGGTGCGCTTGTCCTGCTGCGAGGCGGGGTGGTCGACCTCCCACACCTCGGCCTGCGCGAGGGCGGCCAGCCGCCAGGCGCGGGTGTCCAACCCGGCTCCCAGGATGACGAGTTGGCCGTTCTCCCGGCCGTGGAGGGCCTTCCGGACGGCTTCGTCGACGGCGACCGTGCGCGGCACCGCGATCTCGGCGCAGGCCCGGACGCTCTCGTAGCCGGTCCGGGCCTGCCAGCCCTCCGGTGCGGTGCCCGCGCGGACCTGCTCGACCACCGTCCGCTCCTCGGGGTGCAGCAGCCCCAGCGCCACCGGGTCGGCGAACCGCTCCGTCCCGGCCCGGCCGTTCGCCGCCGCCCGCCCCTGGCAGACCAGCACCGCCGTCCGGCTGGCGGCGCGCCCGTTCTCAGTCATGCCCTCCATTCAACACCCCGCCGTTCGGGCCCCGCGCGACCCCTGGGCCGCCGGACGGTGCGGAGGCCGGTCCGGCCGCGGCCATCAGGGCCTGCCAGGGTGCGGAGTCGAAGAGCAGCGTGATCGCGGTGATCCGGCCGTCGCGGAGCCGGAAGTGCTCGGCGGTGCGCTGGGTGATGCCGACCGCCGGGACGGTGTGCAGGTCGTAGAGCAGGGTGGCCTCGTCCTCGCCGTACAGCTCGCTGATCAGCTCGACCCGGTCCGTGATGCCCAACAGGCCGTCGAGACCGTCCAGGTGGCCCTCCGGGCTGTCGGAGGCGACGAACGGGCTGCGGAAGGCGAAGCCCTCGCCGATCAGCGCGGCGGCCGCGGCGACGTCCCCGCCGAACCGGGCGTCGTGGTAGGCCCGGACGGTGGCCCGGACGGTCGGGTCGGTGGTCATGCGGGGTGCACGCTCCTCGTGGTCGCGTCAGGGGGGCAGGAACAGGGACGGGGGCGGGGGTTCAGGTGGTCGGCTGCGGGGGGTCGCCCTGCGGCCGGGCGGCGCCCAGGTGCTGTTCGATCCGCCGCTGGTTCTCGACCAGGCGCAGGCACAGGTGCCGGAGCTGGGCGAGTTCCGCCTCGTCGAAGCCCTGGAAGAGGGCGGTCATGGCGCGTTGCGCGGGCTCGCGGAAGGCTTCGAGCCAGGCCCGGCCGGCCGGGGTGATGCGGGCCCGGACGGACCGGCGGTCGTGCCGGTCGGGGACGCGCCGGACCAGGTGGTCGCGTTCCAGCGTGTCGACCAGGCCGGTGACGTTGCGGGAGGTGACGCCCGCGGCGCGGGCCAGTTCGCCGATGCTGAGCCCCTCGTCGGGGGCGGTGTTCAGCCGGGCGAGGAGGTCGAGCGCCCCCGCGCTGAGGCCGCGTCCGCCCGCGCCGTGCGAGCGCAGCCGGTCGACGGCCTGGGCGGCCGAGCGGACGGCGGCGGCGGCCTCCAGGGCCAGGGTGGTGTCGTCCCGGGCGAGGGCCCGGAGGGAGGAGCGGGCCCCGGGGTCGTAGAGGGAGCCGTCCGGGCCGCTGGCGAGCTCTCGGGATTTGTGTACGTCATTCATTATGAAGCGGTACCGTACCTGCCGGGGCCCGGACCGCCCATCAGCCGTCGGCCGTCGGCCGTCGGCCGTCGGCGCCGAACCGCCTGCCGTGCCGGTGAGTTGGCGAAGCGTCGGGGGAACGACGGAGCGCCCGCCGGACCTCTCGGTCCGGCGGGCGCTCCGGTACTGGCGGATCTTCGGGGGCGGGGACGGTCAGCCGTCGGAGTAGCTGAGGTCACCGACCGACCAGGCGCTGATGTCCTCGATGGCGATCCGGTACATGCCGCCGGTGTGCGGCAGACCGAAGTCGCCCTGCAGGATGCGGGCCCGGTGGAGGTGCAGGTGGGTCGGCGGCTCCGGCGAGTTGTTGGGAGGGGGCGGGGCGAACAGGGCGGCGAACGGTTTCAGGTGGTCGGAGGTCTGCAGGACGTCCGCCACCCGCTCCCACCACAGGGCCACCGGGGCGAGCCTCCCGGTGATCACCGCACCGGGAACGACCACGGTCACGGACATCTGGTTACTGTGCTCGGACTCCACCATCGTGGCGATGTCGACGAGCAGCCCGTCAGGGTTCGACATGCTCCGAGCCTAGGCCACTCCCCCGCCCGTGCACCGCGATTCCACCAGCCGAATCCGTCACGTGCCCGCCGGGAAGCCGCCCGGAGCCCGCCGGGAGCGGGGTCAGCCGGCCAGGGAGAAGTAGTTCTCCTCCTCCTGGGCGAAGTGCAGGCGCAGCACGGAGTGCAGGCCGTAGAGGCAGGCGCGCAGGTCGTCGCGCTGTTCGGGGGCGAGGGCGCCGTTGCCGTCGGCCTGGGCGAGGTGGGTGGTGACGCGGTGGGCGAGGCGGTGGATCTCGGTGTGGGCGCGGCTCATGGTGGCGGTGGTCTCGGGGCCGCCGAGGGCGTGCGCGAGGGCGGGGTAGAGCTCGTGCTCCTCGGCCTCCTCGTGCGGCAGGAGGCGGGTGGTGAGCAGGTCGTCGACGTGGCGGACGGCGGCGAGGGCCTCGGGGGCGGGGGCGTCGGTGAGTTCGTCGGCGGCTTCGCGGACGGCTTCGACGACTTCGCGCAGGTCGTCGTGCTCGGCGGCGAAGCGGCGCACCAGGGCCTCGGTGTCGGCGTCGATCCCGGGCCCGGCGCCGGGGCCGGGCCGCAGGGCGCGCAGGGCGTTGAGGATGACGGCGACGTCGATGACTTCCTGGAGCAGCGCGCCGGGGGCGGGCGGGAGCAGGCCGAACGCGGCGACGAGCATCGCGGCGAGCGAGAGCAGCATGCCGCCGAGGGCGGACTGGACGGCGATCCGGCGGGAGCGGACGGCGATGTGGGCGGCGTCGGCGAGGCGGTCGACCCGGTCGGCGGTGAGGACGATGTCGGCGGCTTCGGAGGAGGCGCTGGCGCCGCGGGCGCCCATCGCGACGCCGACGTCGGCGGCGGCGAGCGCGGGGGCGTCGTTGACGCCGTCGCCGACCATGACGGTGACGGCGCGGGCGCGTTCGGCCTGCACGGCGTGGACCTTGTCGGCGGGCGACTGGCGGGCCCGGACCTCGTCGAGGCCGACCACGGCGGCGATCTCGCGGGCGGGTTCGGGGCGGTCGCCGGTGAGCATGACGAGCCGGGTGACGCCGGCTCCGCGCAGTCGGCGGACGGTGCGCGGGGCGTCGTGCCGGACGGGGTCGCGGAGCAGGACGACGCCGGCGGGTTCGCCGTCGAGGACGACCCAGGCGGTGGCGGCGCCGTCGAGCGCGGCGCGGTTGTCGGCGGCGCGGGCCCAGGCGGGCGGCCGGTCGGCGTCGTGGCGGCCGACCGAGACCCGGGTGCCGTCGGCGAGGGTGCCGGTGGCGCCGCGGCCGGGGTGCTCGGCGACCCGGGTGACCTGCGGGAGGTGGAGGCCGCGGTCGGCGGCCTCGGCGGTGATGGCTTCGGCGAGGACGTGCGGGGAGTACTGGTCGACGGCGGCGGCGACGGCCAGCACCTCGGCGGGGGTGCGGCCGGGGGCGGCGATCACGTCGAGGACGCGGGGGCGGCCGGTGGTGAGGGTGCCGGTCTTGTCGAGGGTGACGGTGCGGGCCCGGCCGAGGGTCTCCAGGGCGGCGCCGTCGCGGACCACGACGCCCTTGCGGGCGGCGCGCGAGATGCCGGAGACGATGGCGACGGGGGCGGCGAGCAGCAGCGGGCAGGGGGTGGCGACGACCAGGACGGCGACGGCGCGCACCGGGTCGCCGCTGATCAGCCAGGCGAGGGCGGCGGTGCCGAGGGCGAGCGGCAGGAACCGGGCGGCGTACCGGTCGGCGAGCCGGATGACGGGGGCGTTCTCGGCGCCGGCCTGCCGGGTGAGCCGGACGATCTCGGCGTAGGTGGAGTCCTGTTCGGTGGCGGTGGCGCGCAGGTCGAAGGCGCCGCCCGCGTTGACGCCGCCGGAGCGGACGGCGTCGCCGTGGCCGCGTTCGACCTGGGCGGACTCGCCGGTGAGCACGGACTCGTCGAGGACGGCGCCGGTGCCGGCGATCCGGCCGTCGACGGGGACGACCTCGCCGGGGCCGACCACCAGCAGGTCGCCGACCCGGACGTCGGCGAGGGGGACGGTCTCGACGGCGTGCAGCCCGTCCCCGGTGCGGCGGCGGGCGGTGCGCGGGGCGTGCGCGAGCAGTTGGCGCAGGTCGCGTCCGGCCCGGCGTTCGGCGGCGGAGTCGAGCCAGCGGCCGGTGGCGAGCATCAGGGCGATCAGCGCGCCGGCCAGGTACTCGCCGGTGGCGAGGGTGCCGGCCAGGGCGAGGACGGCGATCAGGTCGACGCCGGCCCGGCCCCGGCGCAGCGCCTGGACGACCCAGAGCACGGCGGGGCCGACGGCGGCGGCGGTGGCGGCGATCCACAGGCCGTCGGCGAGGCCGCGGGCGCCGAGCAGCCGGGCGAGGCCGCCGGCGGCGGTGGCCAGGACGGTGACGGCGAGCAGCGCGGTCTCGACGCCGCCGCCGGCCGGCAGGCTCCGGAGGCCGCCGCCGGGCGGCCGGGCGGTGGCGGCGGCCTCGTCGGGTGCCCGCTCGTCGGGCGGGCGTTCCGGCGCCACTCGGGTCTGCTGCGGCATCGCGCGGGCCTCCTCCGCTGGACGGGCACGGGCTCCCTTCCAGTGCACCTCCGAGCGCTCCGGCCCGCCAAGGGACGGAGGTCCTCGCTCGCGCCGTCCGGGGCCCGAGCAGCGGGTTCTCCGAGCCTCGAACAACGGGTTCTCCGGGCGCCGAACAGCGGGTTCTTTGAACGCCGCCAACCGCCAAAATGGGAGAGCGCTCTCCCGCTTGACATGAATTCTCCCAGGTCATCACACTGCTGGGGCGAGAGAGCGCTCTCAGATTTCGGCGCTCACCCTCTCTCTCGCTGCGCGACCGCCCCCCCCCCCCCCCCCCCCCCCCCGCACGCGCACCCGAGGAGCCGCAGATGCTCGCCCCAGGCATGCCCGGAACACCCCGAACGCACCGCCCCCCGACCCGCCGGTCGCACCGGACCCCCGCCCGCTGGAGCACGCCCCTGTGCGCCCTCCTCGCGGTCACCGCCCTGCTGGCGGGCCTGGTGCTCGCCCTCGCCCCCGCGCCGCCCGCCCGGGCCGCGGTCGCCCTGCTGTCCCAGGGCCGCCCGGCCGCCGCCTCCTCCACCGAGAACGCCGGGACGCCCGCCTCCGCCGCCGTCGACGGCGACACCGGCACCCGGTGGTCCAGCGCCGCCGCCGACCCGCAGTGGATCCAGGTCGACCTCGGCTCCGCCCAGGCCGTCAGCCAGGTCGTGCTGCGCTGGGAGACCGCGTACGCGAAGGCGTACCAGGTCCAGCTGTCCGCCGACGGCACCACCTGGACGAGCGTCTACTCCACCACCACCGGCGCCGGCGGCACCGAGACGCTGAACGTCACCGGCACCGGCCGCTACGTGCGGATGTACGGCACCGCCCGCACCACCCAGTACGGCTACTCGCTCTGGGAGTTCCAGGTGTACGGCACCGCCGCGCCGAGCGGCTGCGGGACGCAGAACGCCGCGCTGAACCGCCCGGCCACCGCCTCCTCCGCCGAGAACGCCGCCACCGGCGCGTCCGCCGCCTTCGACGGCAACCCGGGCACCCGCTGGTCCAGCGCGTTCGGCGACCCGCAGTGGGTCCAGGTCGACCTGGGCTCGGTGCAGGGCGTCTGCCGGGTGCAGCTCCAGTGGGAGACGGCGGCCGCGCGGGCGTACCAGCTGCTGGTCTCCGACGACGGCACCACCTGGCGGCCGCTCTACTCCACCACCACCGGCGCGGGCGGCACCGAGTCGCTGACCGTCTCCGGCACCGGCCGCTACGTCCGGATGAACGGCACCGCCCGCACCACCGCGTACGGCTACTCGCTCTGGGAGTTCCAGGTCTACACCGCCGCGAGCGGCAGCGGCTCCCCCTCGCCGTCGCCGAGTCCGTCCTCGACGGCGCCCGCCGACCCGTTCTGGGGCGACACCGGCAGCATCCCGGCCGCGAAGAACGTGCTGACGGTGAAGGTGCTCAACCGCACCAACGGCGCCTACCCGGACAGCCAGGTGTACTGGAGCTTCAACGGGCAGACCCACTCGATCGCCGAGCAGCCCTACCTGGACATGCCCGCCAACTCCTCCGGCCGGATGTACTTCTACCTCGGCTCGCCGACCAGCAAGTACGCCGACTTCATCGAGTTCACCGTCGGCCCGAACGTCTTCAACGGCAACACCACCCGGGTCGACGCCTGGGCGCTGCCGCTGGCCATGCGGCTGCACTCCGCCGACGGCTACGACGTGCAGGTCGGTGACGCCCGGTCGGTGTTCGACGAGAGCCGCACCCAGCTGTTCCAGGACTTCGCGAACGCCGTGCCGCCGGAGTTCAAGGTGCTGGCGCAGACCGAGGCCCCGTACCGGATCATCGCGCCGGGCAGCGACCCGAGCTTCCGCACCGGCGGCGTGAACGCCAACTACTTCACGGCGTACGCGAGTTCGGTCGGCGTCAACGAGAGCACCTCGAACATCTTCGGCTGCGCGGGCAGCCTGGCCGCCGACCCGGGCACCTGCGCGGCGCTGAACCGGCACGTCGCGACGCTGCCGCAGAGCCAGTGGTCCGACCCGACGAAGTACTACGCGGCGGGCCCGGCCAACTACTACGCCAAGTTCTGGCACGACCGCGCGATCGACGGCCTGGCGTACGGCTTCCCGTACGACGACTACGCCGGCCAGTCCTCGTACGTCTCGCACGAGAACCCGCAGTGGCTCGAAGTGGCCGTCGGCTACTGAGCCCCGGCGCGTCCCCCGCTCGTCCGGCTACGAGGAGAACCGTGAACGCACGTTCGGCACGCCCGCCGGGGCCCGCCCCGGCCTTCCGACCCGCCCGGCAGCACCGGCACCCCCGGCGCACCGCGAAGACGCTCTGGACGGCGGCGCTCGCCGTCCTGGCCCTGCTCACCTCCCTGCTGGTCACGGAGGCGCCCGTGGCGCAGGCCGCTCCGGCGCTGCTGTCGCAGGGGCGCCCGGCCAGCGCCTCGTCGGTGGAGAACGCCGGGACGCCCGCCTCCGCCGCCGTCGACGGCGACACCGGCACCCGGTGGTCCAGCGCCGCCGCCGACCCGCAGTGGATCCAGGTCGACCTCGGCTCCGCCCAGGCCGTCAGCCAGGTCGTGCTGCGCTGGGAGACCGCGGCCGCGAAGTCCTACCAGATCCAGACCTCGAACGACGGCGCCACCTGGACGAGCGTCTACTCCACCACCACCGGCGCCGGCGGCACCGAGACGCTGAACGTCACCGGCACCGGCCGCTACGTGCGGATGTACGGCACCGCCCGCACCACCCAGTACGGCTACTCGCTCTGGGAGTTCCAGGTGTACGGCACCGCCGGGACGGGCTCCGGCGCCGCCTGCGGCAGCCAGAACGCGGCGCTGGACCGGCCGGTGACCGCCTCCTCCGAGCAGAACGCCGCCTTCCCGGCCGCGGCCGCCGTCGACGGCGACGGCGGCACCCGGTGGTCCAGCGCGGCCGCCGACCCGCAGTGGATCCAGGTCGACCTGGGCGCCGTGCTGCCGGTCTGCCGCGTCTCGCTGGCCTGGGAGGCCGCCTACGCGACCGCCTTCCAGCTGCAGGTCTCCGCCGACGGCGCCACCTGGACGAGCGTCTACTCCACCACCACCGGCCCCGGCGGCACCCAGGCCCTGGACGTCACCGGCACCGGCCGCTACGTCCGGATGAACGGCACCGCCCGGGGCACCGGGTACGGCTACTCGCTCTGGGAGTTCCAGGTCTTCACCGGCGGGGGCGGCAGCACCCCGTCGCCCACCCCGTCCCCGTCCCCGTCCCCGTCGCCCAGCGGCACCGGCGGCACCGGCTGCGGCACCGTCAACGCCGCGCTCGGCCACCCGGCCACCGGCTCCTCCGCGCAGGACGCCAACCCGGCGTACGACGCCTTCTACGCCACCGACGGCAGCACCCTGACCCGCTGGTCCAGCGCGGTCGGCGACCCGCAGTGGATCGTGGTGGACCTCGGCGGGAGCCTGCCGGTCTGCCAGGTGGTGCTGCAGTGGGAGAACGCCTACGCCACCGGCTTCCGGATCGAGCTGTCCGACGACAACAGCACCTGGAGGAGCGCCTACTCCACCACCACCGGCACCGGCGGCACCCAGACCGTCAACGTCACCGGCACCGGCCGCTACCTGCGGCTCTACACCACCGCCCGGGCCACCGCGTACGGCGTCTCGCTCTGGGAGCTGGCCGTGCGCACCGTCGGCGACCGGACCGTCACCATCCCGCCGCCCGCGCCGAAGCCCGCCCCGGGCAGCTGCCCGGGGCTGAACCAGCCGACCGTGCCGGTCGCGACCCGGGTCGCCCAGCTGATGGGCGCGATGACCCAGGAGCAGAAGGACCGGATGCTGTACGGCGACGGCTCCGAGGTCTACATCGGGCAGATCGCCGGGCAGCCCGAGCTGTGCATCCCCGACCTCAACCTGGAGGACGGCCCGAGCGGGGTCGGCGACGGCCTCGGCGGCGTCACCCAGTTCCCCGACGGGGAGGTGTCCGCGGCCACCTTCGACACCGACTACGTGCACGAGTTCGGCGTCGCCGCCGGCCAGGAGTTCGCCGGCAAGGGCGTGCACGTCTCGCTCGGCCCGACGATCAACATGGTGCGCGACCCGCGCTGGGGGCGCTCCTACGAGACCTTCGGCGAGGACCCGTACCTGAGCGGGCAGATCGCCGCCGCGGACGTCCAGGGCATGCAGAGCCAGGGCGTGATGGCCGAGGTCAAGCACGTCGCCGCGTACAACGTCGAGCAGCCGTCCGCGCCCGGCAACGAGATCGTCGACACCCGCACCCTGCAGGAGATCTACCTGCCGGCCTTCCAGACCGCGATCGAGAAGGGCGGCGCGGCGGCGCTGATGTGCGGCTACAGCATGGTCAACGGCGAGTACTCCTGCCAGAACCCGGCGCTGGAGAACGTCGCGATGTACCAGCAGGCCGGGTTCCAGGGGTTCATCACCTCGGACTGGGGCGGCATCCACTCGACCGTGCCGTCCGCCAACGCGGGCGAGACCGTCGAGATGCCGTTCAGCGGGTTCTTCTCCGCGCCGCTGCTGCAGGCCGTCGCCAACGGCCAGGTCAGCCAGGCCACCTTCGACACCATGGTCTCCCGGGTGCTGACCCAGATGTTCCGCTTCGGCCTGTTCGACAAGGCGCCCAGCGGCTCCAAGACCGCGATCGTCGCCACCCCCGCCCACCGCGCGGTCGCCCTGCGCGGCGCCGAGGAGGGCACCGTCCTGCTCAAGAACAACGGCCTGCTGCCGCTGAACGCCGACGCCGGCCGGTCGATCGCCGTCATCGGCGCCCAGGCCGGCCCCGGCACCCTCACCTCCGGCGGCGGCAGCGGCAACGCCACCAGCTCCGGCACCTACACCCCGCTGTACGGCCTCCAGCAGCGCACCGCGGGCACCGGCACCACCGTCAGCTACAACGACGGCACCGACCGGGCCGCCGCGGTCGCGCTCGCCAAGGCGTCGAACGTGGCGGTCGTCTTCGCCGCCGACAATTACGGCCACGAGACCGCCGACACCGCCACCCTGAACCTGCCCGACGACCAGGACGGGCTGATCGCGGCGGTGGCCGCAGCCAACCCGAACACCGTCGTGGTGCTCAGCAACAACTCGGCGGTCATGATGCCCTGGCTGAACCAGGTGGCGGGCGTCTTCGAGGGCTTCTACCAGGGCCAGGAGTTCGGCGAGGCGATCGCCGCCCTGCTGTTCGGCGACGTCAACCCCTCCGGCCACCTGCCGATCACCTTCCCGGCCTCGCTCTCCCAGGTCCCGGCGAACACCCCCGCCCAGTGGCCCGGCACCGGCGGCACCGTCCAGTACTCGGAGGGCCTCAAGATCGGCTACCGCTGGTACGACTCCAACAACCTCACCCCGCTCTTCCCGTTCGGCCACGGCCTCTCCTACACCACCTTCGCCTTCTCCAACCTCCAGGTCGGCCCGCTCACCAACGGCCGGGCCACCGTCACCGCCACCGTCACCAACACCGGCACCCGCCCCGGCACCGAGGTCGCCCAGCTCTACGTCGGCGCCCCCGCCGCCACCGGCGAACCCCCGCACCAGCTCAAGGGCTTCCAGCGGATCACCCTGAACCCCGGTGCCTCCGCCACCGCCACCTTCACCGTCTCCGCCCACGCCCTGGCCCACTGGGACACCACCGCCTCCCACTGGACCGCCACGGCCGGCACCTACCGGATCCTGGTCGGCGACAGCTCCCGCAACCTCCCCCTGGCCGCCGACCTCACCAACCCCACCACCGTCACCGCGGACGCCATGGACTGACCCCGGCCCCGCTCCGTGGTGGCCGAGGGACGGTCACCACGGAGCCGGGGCACCCGGGAAGGGGCGGTCACCACCCCGCCGGCCCCGTCCGGACAGTCGGGCTTCAAGCCAGTTATTAATACATACATACTTTTATGGGGCAGGTTGGCCCCACCGGCCCGAGTCGGCGTTCCGGTCCCGTGCGGGACCGGAACGCCGACTCGGGCGCGAGGGGTCAGGACCAGGGCTGGGCGGTCAGCCAGGAGGTGTCCTCGGCCCAGTAGTTGGCGTTGTCCCAGGTGTTGCCGCCGACGCCGTCACCGGCGAGGTAGCCGGTGTACTCGTAGTGGCGCAGGAAGCGGTTGGGGAAGTTGACGGACTGGAAGGAGTAGCCCTGCCCGCTGTGGCCGGCCCGGAGGCAGAAGGTGGCGTCCTGCTTGAACAGGGTGCTGCCGTCGGAGGCGGCGGTGTGGAGCTGGTAGGCGAAGTGCCGCAGGTACTGGCCGGGGGCGGCGGCGGACTCGAAGGACAGGCAGGAGCCGTCGGCCAGTCCGGCCCGGACGATCCAGGTGGCGTCGTTCTTGTCGGCGGCCGAACTGGTGGAGGTGATCGGCGAGATGGCCACCGTGGCGTCGGCGTTGTGGCGCAGGTAGTCGGCGGTGCAGCAGGCGGTGGTGGCCTTCAGCGAGACCCGGGCGCCGGGGGCGAGGGCGCTCGAAGTGACGGGCGCCTCCTGGTAGTTGGCCGCGGTGATGTTGGCCTGGACGGCGTTCTCGGTGGCGTCCGAGGGGTAGCCGGAGGTCATCACGCCCTCGTAGAAGGTGCCGCTGGAGGACTTGCTGTTGTCGCCGCCGATGCCCAGGATGATCGCGCCCTCCTTGTGCATCGGGTGGTAGCCCGCCACGTTGGGCCGGACGCCGTTGTAGTACGTCGACAGCGCGCCGGACCGGGCGTTGCCGGCCTTGATCGCCCACAGGTTGGGGGCGCCCTTGACGATCGCGGTGAGGAAGCGGTGGCTGACGCTCGGGTCGCCCGCGTTGTAGCCCGCGTTGACGCCGGAGAACAGGCCGTTCTCCAGGTCGGCCATCACCCAGGGGCCCTTGCCGGTGCCGGAGCCCCAGATGGTGCTGTCGCCGAAGTAGATGGCCTCCATGTGGCCGTTGCCGGTGTCGAGGTTGTTGGTCTCGGCGTTGCCGTAGTCGAAGCAGCAGCCGCCGCCGAAGTGGGTGCCGTCGAGGACGGCGTACATGCCTTCGGGCTGGTCCCCGGTGGCGATGCCGTGGGTGGCGTTGTTGCGGTAGCCGGTGCCCGCGGCCACGTAGACGCCGTACGCCCTGTGGCCGGCGACGGTGACCGGTGCGGCGGTGGCGGGGGCGAGGTTGTCCGGGCCGGACGCGGCGCCGCCGGCGGGGGCCTGGGTGAGGTGGTTGCCCTTGCCGGACTGGTCGTAGATGACGGTGATGACGCAGGTGGTGGCGGCGCAGAAGGCGTCCTGGGCGGCCGCGTCGGCGTAGCCGCCGGTGCCGAGGACGCCGATGTCCCTGGTCGCGCCGTCGGAGGCGCGGCGGACCTGGTAGAGCGCGCCGCCGTACCCGCCGTACAGGGCCCGGGTGGTGGAGTGGGCCGCCACGCAGGGCGTCCCGCCGGAGGCGTAGAGGTCGCACGGGCCCTGGGTGGCGGCCTGCGAGGCCGTCTGGGCACCGGCGAGGAGGGCGACGGTCAGGGCCGCAGTGGTGCCGGTCGCGAGGAGGGCGCGCCGGGCGCGGCGCAGCCAGGTGTGGACAGCCAAGGGTGGGCTCCTTGCTGGTGGGTGGGGGTCGGGAGATCCCGAGGAGACGGCCGCGCCTGGGCCCCGACGGCGGAGCCGACTGCGGCGGGTGGAGTCGGCTGCGCTTTGTTAGCGCTAACAATTCACCCGGGCGGAGGCTCAAGACGTTTGGGGAGAAAGGGAGTTCGGCTCGACGACGGCCGAGCATCACTATGGAGATCCGTCGCGACCACGTCAAGACTTCCGACCGGATCCCCTCCGCTCCGGACGCGCCGTCCGGCCGCCGCACCGGCCACCACCTCCCGGTCGCACCGGCCTGGTCGTGCGCGCCTCCTCCGGTGACGCCGCCGGGCGCCGGCACCCCGCGCGGGTGGTCGGCGCCCGGCGGAGGGGCGCGGTCAGCCGAGGGTGACGGTGCGCTGGACGGGCAGGTCGCGGGAGGACTGGCCGGCGGAGAGGGTGTACAGGCCCGGGGTGAGGCGCCAGGCGCCGGACTGCCAGGTGGAGAGGTCCTGGGCGGTGACGGTGAAGGTGACCCGGGTGCCGGCGCCCTTGGCGAGCTGGACCTTGCGGAAGCCGACCAGGCGGCGCGGTTCGGCGTCGGCGGCGGCGGGCAGGGCGGCGTAGAGCTGGACGACGCTCCAGCCGGTGCGGGTGCCGGAGTTGGTGACCTTGGCGGTGGCGGTGAGGGTGCTGGCGGCGGCGTCCCAGGCGAGGGTGAGGTCGCCGATGGCGAAGGTGGTGTAGGACAGGCCGTGGCCGAAGGGGAAGAGCGGGTTCTGGCCGTGGCGGTCGTAGGAGCGGTAGCCGACGGCGACGTCCTCGCCGTAGGCGACGGTGGTGCCGTCGCCGGGGTAGGTCGCGGGGGTGGCGCCGGCGCCCTGGGCCTCGTTGGCGGGGAAGGTGACGGGCAGCCGCCCGGCGGGGTCGCTGTCGCCGAACAGGACGGCGGCGAGCGCGGTGCCGGTGGCGCGGCCGCCGTACCAGGTCTGGACGACGCCGGCCACGGAGTTGAGCCAGGGCATCGCGACCGGGCCGTCGGTGTTGAGGACGACGACGGTGCGGGGGTTGGCGGCGGCGACGGCGGCGATCAGCTGGTTCTGGTCGCCGGGGAGGTCGAGCGAGGTGTGGTCCATGTCCTCGCCGGCCGTGCGGTTGGCGAGGACGACGGCGGTGTCGGCGGTGCGGGCGGCGGCGACCGCGGCGGGGATCAGGGAGTCGGGCTGCCAGCCGAGGGTGAGGCCGCAAGTGCCGTACTGGGCAGTGGCGTTGGTGTAGGTGACCTCGACGGCGACGGGGGTGCCGGCGGTGAGGGTGGCGGTGCCCTGCAGGGGGTAGTCGAAGGGGCCGAGGAAGAAGCGGGCCATGTGGCGGGTGCCGGAGACGACGGTGGTCCCGCCGAGGGTGAGGCTCGCGGTGCCGGAGGGCAGCAGCGAGAAGCGGTGCAGGCCGGTGCTGGTGGGGGTGAGCGTGCCGGTCCAGCGGGCGGACCAGATCGGGGGCAGGCCGCTGAGCGGGGCCTGGGCGAAGTCGATGGTGGAGACGGTCCGGGTGGCGACGGGGGTGCCGGTGGGCTGCGGGCCGGCGTAGTAGCTGACGGTCAGTCCGGGGCCCAGGGCGGTGGCGGGGACGGCGGGGAGCGGGACGTCGCCGGTGCTGCCCTGGGCGAAGGTGACGGTGGTGGCGCTGCCGGCCCGGTCCCGGATGGCCTGCAGCGGGGTGGTCCAGTTGCCGGGGTCGACGTAGCTGGAGCCGGAGACGCCGGTGATGGCGTCGGTGCCGGCCGGGCCGATGACGGCGATGCGGGCGGGCCGGGCCAGGGGCAGCACGGCGTTCTCGTTCCGCAGCAGGACGGTGCCGTGGACGGCGAGGTCGTGGGCGAGGTCCTGGTGGGCCCGGGTGCTGACGTTCGCGGCGGGGGCCGGGAGCGGGTTGTCGAACAGTCCGGCGCCGATCATGGTGGCCAGGACGCGGCGGGCGGCGTCGTCGAGCCGGGCGGAGCCGACGCCGGAGGTGATGCTGCCGGCCGGGGCCTGGACGCCGCCGGGGCCGAGACCGACCAGGTCCATCCCGGCGCGGACGGCGGCGACCTGGTCGTCGCCGGCCCAGAAGTCGGGGACGGTGTGGCCCTGCAGGCCGATGGTGTTCTTCAGGTCGTCGAACAGGGCCCGGCTCTGGACGGCGAAGGTGCCGTTGACCTTGGGGTAGGCCATCATCACGGAGGTCAGCGGGGTGGTGGCGATGATGCGGCGGAACGGGGCCTGGTAGACCTCGTGGAGGGCGCGGTCGGAGACGGTGACGTCGACCGCGCTCCGGTTGTCCTCCTGGGTGTAGGCGGCGAAGTGCTTGACGGTGGCGACGACGCCCTGCTGCTGCATCGAGGCGGTGAAGGTCGCCGCGAGGGTGCCGGTGAGGTACGGGTCCTCGCCCATGCCTTCGGCCTGGCGGCCGGAGTGCCAGTGCCGGGCGAGGTCGACGGTGGGGGCGAGCAGGTTGTTGTAGCCCTTGGCGCGGCCTTCCGCGCCGATGGCGGCGCCGAGCGCGGCGGTGCGGTCGGCGTCGAAGGTGGCGGCCTGGGCGATCGGGACGGGGAAGGCCGTCACGCCGCTCTCGCCGCGCAGGCCCGCCGAGGCGTCGGCGATGGACAGGGCCGGGATGCCCAGGCCGGCGAGCGCGCCGAAGTCGCACCGGATCAGTGCTTCCTTCTGGGCGGGCGTCATCGTGGCGAGGAGCTGGTCGGCCCGGGTCTGCGGGGTGGCGCCGGCCGTGGCGGCGCGGGCGGCGGGCGCGGCGGCCAGCGGGGGGACGGTGGTGGCCAGGGCGGACAGGACGGCGGTGGTGAGGAACGCGCGGCGTCTCATGCGGCTCTCCGAGGGGGAAGGTGGCAGCTGGCCGGGGCGCGGCAGGTGGGGACACGCGCACCGGCGGTGGGGTGGCGCGCGGGGCGCGGCGGTGGGCCGGACCGCCCCGGGCGGGGACTTCGAGTGTGCATCGTTCTACAACTGGCGGAAATCTAGACGCGCCGACTCCGGCGGTCAACCAGTTGAGCGGAGTGAAAAGCCGTAGAACGTTCTGCTGCCGCAGCCGTTGACGGCGTCGGCCTCGCCGCATATCGTCTGCCCATCAATGATTGATGTACTGATCATATCCCGAGGAGGCCACGTGCCCTCGTCATCCCCGCGTCCGCTCGCCGTCGTCGGCGGCGGGATCGGCGGCCTCGCCGCGGCGCTCGCCGCCGCCCGCGCGGGCCGCGCCGTCACGCTGGTCGAGCGCGCCGCGCAGTTCGGCGAGATCGGCGCCGGCCTGCAACTGGCGCCCAACGCCTCGCTCGCCCTGGACGAGCTCGGCGTCCTGGCCGACGTGCGGCGTAACGCCGTCCTGCCGCCCCGGCTGGTCATGATGGACGCCGTCTCCGGCACCGAGGTGACCTCGCTCGACCTGCGCGGCAGCGCCTACACCGACCGCTTCGCCCACCCGTACCTGGTCACCCACCGCACCGACCTGCACGCGGCCCTGCTCGCCGCCTGCCGGGCCGAACCGCTGATCACCCTGCGCACCGGCCTCACCGTCACCCGCGCCGAGCAGGACGGCGACCACGTCCGGCTGTCCTTCGCGGAGCAGGACGAGGTGCTGCCCGCCGACGCGGTGGTCGCCGCCGACGGCCTGCACTCCCGGCTGCGCCGCGCGCTGACCGGCGAGGGCGACCCGGTCTGCTCGCGCTACGTCGCCTACCGCGGCGCGATCCCCACCGGGCGGATGACCGGCCGGATGTCGCGGGCGGCGGCCGACGAAGCCGTCATGGTCTGGGCCGGGCCCGCCATGCACCTGGTCCAGTACCCGGTGCGGCGCGGCGAGCTGTACAACCAGGTCGCCGTGTTCCGCAGCGACAGCTACACCCCCGACTCGGACGACTGGGGCACCGAGGCCGAGCTGGAGCGGCGCTTCGCCACCGCCTGCGACGCCGTCCGCGACGCGCTGCCGCTGGTCGCCCGCGACCGCCGCTGGCCGCTGTACGACCGCCCGCCGCTGCAGCGGTGGGCCTACGGCCGGATCGCCCTGCTCGGCGACGCGGCGCACCCGATGCTGCAGTACCTCGCCCAGGGTGCCTGCCAGGCGCTGGAGGACGCCACCGCGCTCGGCCGGGCGCTGCGCGAACTGCCCGACGCGGCCGACGCGTTCACCGCTTACGCCGCGCGGCGCACCGAGCGGGCCGGGCGGATCCAGACCGGCGCGCACCTGTTCGGCGAGCTCTGCCACCTGGAGGGTATGGGCGCCACGATGCGCAACCTCGCCCTGGCCCACCGCTCCCCCGCGGACTTCGACGACCTCGCCTGGGTGTGGACGCCCGCCCCCGACACCGTCGCCGCACCCGCCGCCACCGCTTCGATCGGAGCCCCGGCATGACCGACGACGCCTACGCGGCCCTGGACGGCCTCGGCGCGGCGCCGCTGTGGCGCTTCTACGGCAACCTCTTCCCCGCCCAGCCCCGCAGCCGGGCCGTGCCCTACCGGTGGAGCTGGCGGGACCTGCGCCCGCACCTGCTGCACTTCTCCGAGACGCTGTCCCTGCACGAGGCCGAGCGGCGCGTGCTGATGCTGGTCAACCCCGGCCTCACCGACCCCCCGGCGACGGTGAACACGCTGTACGCGGGCCTGCAGATCATCCTGCCCGGCGAGACCGCCCAGGCCCACCGGCACACCTCCAACGCCTTCCGCTTCGTCCTGGAGGGCGAGGGCGCCCACACCACCGTCAACGGCGAGCCGGTGCGGATGGCGCCCGGCGACCTGCTGCTCACCCCCGGCTGGCACTGGCACGACCACACCCACCAGGGCGACGCGCCGATGATCTGGCTCGACGCCCTCGACTACCCGATGGTCAACGCCCTCGAAGCCGGTTTCTACGAGCAGTACCACCAGCGGCTCCAGCCGCTCACCCGCACCGCCGACCTCGGCAGCCGGCTCTTCCTGCACGGCCGGCTCACCCCCGCCTGGATCGAACCCGCCGGGCCGAACTCGCCGGTGACGCGCTACCCCTGGGCGGAGACGGCGCGCGCGCTCGACGCCATCGCCGACGACGCCACCGGCAGCGAGGTGGACGGCATCGCGCTGGAGTACACCGACCCGTTCACCGGCGGCCCCGTCATGCCCACCATCGGCTGCCGGATCCACCGCCTGCGCCCCGGCTTCGACGGCGCCGGCCGCCGCCACACCGCCTCGACCATCGTCAACGTGGTCCGCGGCGAGGGCGCCACCATCGTCGACGGCGTCCGCCTGGAGTGGTCCGAGCACGACACCTTCGCGATCCCCGGCTGGGCCACCTACCGGCACGTCAACGCCTCCGCCTCCCAGGACGCGGTGCTGTTCTCCTACAGCGACGAGCCGGTGATGCGCTCGCTGGGCCTGTACCGCACCGAGCCGGGCGACCCCGGCGCCTGACCCCTCCCCCTCCAAGGACTCCCCATGCGTCTCGCACTCTTCGACCAGGACCGGCTCGGCCTGGTCAACGGCGACCACCTGGTCGACGTCACCGAACTCCTCGCCGGCCCCGGCCCGTACGGCCCGGCCGGGCCCCTGCAGCGCCACATCGAGCGCGGCGGCGCCCTGCCCGCCGATCTGTCCGACCTGTCCGGCCTGCCGCGCGTCCCGCTGGCGGACGCGAAGCTCGAAGCGCCGCTCCCCCGCCCCGGGAAGATCGTCGGCGCGCCGGTCAACTACCTCGACCACAAGGCCGAGATGGCGTACCCGACCTCCATCGCCGAGCTCGGCGTCTTCCTCAAGGCCAACTCCTCCGTGATCGGCCCGGGCCAGGACGTCCTGCTGCCCTACCGCGACCTGCGCACCGACCAGGAGGGCGAACTCGCCGTCGTCATCGGCCGCACCGCCCGCCACGTGCCCGCGGCCGACGCCCTCTCGTACGTGTTCGGCTACAGCTGCCTGCTGGACATCACCGTCCGCTCCACCGAGGACCGCTCCACCCGCAAGTCCTTCGACACCTTCACCCCGCTCGGCCCGTGGATCACCACCGCCGACGAGGTCCCCGACCCGGACGCGCTGGAGCTGCGCTGCGCGGTGGCGGGCGAGGAGCGGCAGCGCACCAGCACCGCGGACCTGATCTTCGGCGTCGCCGAGCTGGTCGCCTACACCAGCTCGGTGATGACCCTGCACCCCGGCGACGTGATCGCCACCGGCACCCCGGCCGGCGTCGGCCCGATCCGGCACGGCGACCGGATCACCGTCGACATCGAGCGGATCGGCCGCCTGGAGGTCGGCGTCGACGGCACCCGCGCCACCCCGTACGCCGAGCGGCCCGGCCGCCGGGCGCGCACCGCCGACTGATCCGGGCCCCGCACCGCGCCGGGGCGGTGCCGCGCGCTCGTAGACTCGACGACCGGTCGCACCCACGCGCGCCCGCGGCACCCCTCGGCGAAGGAAACGGCAGCACCTTGACACGCTCACTGGAACTGGACCACTACGTCGGGCACCTGATCCGCCGCGCGGAACAGGTCCACACCTCGCTCTGGGCCGCGCACGTCTCGCGCGAGGTCACCTCCCAGCAGTTCGCCGTCCTCAACGCGCTCGCCCGGATGCCCGGCGACGACCAGCGCACGGTGGCGTCCGCGACCTCGCTGGACCGCTCCACCGTCAACAACATCGTCCGCCGCCTGACCGACCAGGGCTACGTCAGCCAGGTCCGCGACGACGCCGACCGCCGCCGCACCCTGCTGGAGCTCACCGCCGACGGCGAGCGGCTGCTGCAGCAACTCATCCCGCCCGCCGAACACGTCAACCACCTGCTGCTGGCCTCCCTCCAGGACGGCGAGCGGCCCGTCGCGATCGAGCTGCTGCGGAAGATCGCCTGCGTCGACGACGCCGGCTGACCGCCGGGGCGGAGCGGCGCACCTCACACCGCCGGACGCCCGGGGACCGGGGGCCGTTCCCGCACCATGGAGGCGGAACCCTCCGGGCTCCGGTGCCGTCGACGCCGCTCGACCCCGGTCGCCACGCGCCCGACCGACCGGCGTGAACCTCCAGGAGCCCCCATGAACCACCGCGCTCCCGCTCACCCCCCGCACGCCTGGCGCACGGGCGTGGTCGCGGGCATGGCCTCGTACGTGGACGCCGCGGCGATCGTCTCCACCGGCATCGCGCTGGTGCTCTACCAGGGCCCGCTGCAGCTGTCCGGCGGACGCGTCGGCGTCCTGTCCGGCGCGCTGACCGCCGCGATCGCCACCGGCGCCCTGCTGGGCGGGCGGCTGGGCGACCGGTTCGGACGCCGGGCGGTGTTCACGGCCACCATGGCGATGGTGGTCGCCGGGTGCGCGCTGCTGGTCCTGTCCACCGGTTTCGCCCCGCTGCTGCTCGGCGTCCTGGTGCTCGGGCTGGGTTCCGGGGCCGACCTGCCCGTGGCGCTCGCGATGGTCTCCGAGTCCGCGACCGACCGGAACCGGGCCGCGCTGATCGGCTTCTCCAACGTCCTGTGGGGGGTGGGCGCCGCGGCCGCCGGCACCGTCGCCGCCGTGGTCGGCGGTTGGGGCCGGACCGGCGGGCAGCTCCTCTACGGGCACGTCGGCGCGGTCGCGCTGCTGCTGCTCCTGGCCCGGCTCGCCCTGCCGGAGTCCCCGGCCTGGCTGGCCGCCCGGCGCGAACGGGCCCCGGCCCGGCTCCTGCTGTCGGGGCGCCACCTGCGCCCGTTCGCCGCGCTGCTGGGCTTCTACGCCCTGACCAACCTGGCCGCGAACACCGGCGGCCAGTTCGGCGCGTACGTGGCGGTCGACGTCGCCGGCCTCCCGGTCGAGGTCGGTTCGCGGCTGTCGCTGCTGGCGCTGCCCGTCGCCGTCGCGGCCGGCCTGTGGTTCATGCGGATCGCCGGGACGCCGCGCCGGATGGGCTACTTCGCGTTCGGCGGCCTCTGCCTGGTGGGCGGGTACCTCGTCCCGGCGCTGTTCGGCTTCTCGCTGGCCACGCTCGCGCTCTCCACGGCGGTCAACGCGGTCGGCGGGGCGTTCGCCTTCGAGGGGATCATGAAGACCTGGGCGCAGGAGTCCTTCCCCACCCTGCTCCGGGCCACCGCGCAGGGCGCGGTGATCGCCGTCGCCCGCTACCTCGCCGCCGCGTTCGCCCTGGTCACCCCGGCGCTGCTGCGGTTCGACCCGGCCCTGCTGTACGCCGGGCTGGCCGCCGTGTCGGCCGCGGGCCTGCTGATCGGCTGGTTCGGCTTCCGCGGGTCCCGGCGCGCCGCGCGCCCGGCGGTGCCGGGCCGGCCGGTTCAGCTCAGGCCGACGCGGGCGGCGGCGGAGTCCCAGGCGCGCGTGTCGCCGCTGGGCTCGTAGCGCTTGAGGTGCTGGGTGCGGGCGACCAGGCGGCGCATGGCGCGCCGGTCGGCGACCAGGCCGTGGGCGCGGGCCTGGACGAGGATGTTGCCGATGGCGGTGGCCTCGGTGGGGCCGGCGATCACGGGCAGGCCGGTGGCGTCGGCGGTGAGCTGGCAGAGCAGTTCGTTGCGGCTGCCGCCGCCGACCAGGTGGACGGTGCGGACGGGCCGGCCGGTCAGTTCGGCGGCCCGGCGCAGGGTGTGGCGGTGGGCGAGGGCGAGGCTCTCCAGGATGCAGCGGACGACGGCGCCCTGGTCGTCGGGCGGCAGGTGCTGGCCGGTGCGGGCGCAGTACTCGGCCAGGCGGGCGGGCAGGTCGCCGGGGGCGAGGAACTCGGGGGCGTCGGGGTTGACGAGGGCGGCGAAGGGGCGGGCGGCGGCGGCGCGTTCGAGCAGCTCGGGCAGCTGGTGGCTGCGGCCTTGGGTGCGCCAGGTGCGCTGGCTCTCGCTGAGCAGCCACAGGCCCATCACGTTGCGCAGGTAGCGGACGGTGTGGTCGATGCCGAGTTCGTTGGTGAAGTTGGCGGCGCGGGAGGCGTCGGTGAGCACCGGCTGGTCGAGTTCCAGTCCGACCAGCGACCAGGTGCCGCAGGAGATGTAGGCGAAGTCGGCGGTGGTGGCGGGAACGGCGGCGACGGCGGAGGCGGTGTCGTGGGAGGCGACGGCGACGAGGGGGGTGCCGGGACGCAGTCCGGTGGCGGCGGCGACGTGCGGCAGGACGGTGCCGGCGTGGTCGCCGGGGCGGCGCAGTGGGGCCAGGACGGCCGGGTCGAGGCCGAGGGCGGCGAGGATCGGGGTGGACCAGTTGCCGGTGCGGGCGTCGTACAGGCCGGTGGTGGAGGCGTTGGTGGCCTCGGTGCCGACGGTGCCGGTGAGCCAGTGGGTGAGCAGGTCGGGGATCAGCAGCAGGGTGCGGGCCCGGTCGAGGTTCTGCTCCGCGGCGAGCTGGAAGAGCGTGTTGAACGGCAGGTGCTGGAGGCCGGTGATCCGGTACAGGTCGCGGGCCGGGACGCGCCGCCAGACCTCTTCGACGGCGGCGGCGCCGCGCGGGTCGCGGTAGTGGAAGGGGTTGCCGATCAGGGCGCCGTCGGCGTCGAGGAGTCCGTAGTCGACGGCCCAGCTGTCGATGCCGACGGAGGCGACGTCCCAGCGGGCGGCGGCTTCGCGCAGCCCGTCCAGGACGCCCTGGTACAGGCCGAGGGCGTTCCAGTGCAGGCCGTCGGGGAGCTGGGCGGGGGTGTTGTCGAAGCGGTGGGTCTCGGTGAGTTCCAGGCTGTCGCGGCCGACGCGGCCGACGACGACCCGTCCGCTGGTGGCGCCGAGGTCCGCCGCGGCGAAGGCGGTCGGGGCGTGGGGGGCGTGGGGCTTCACGGCGGTGTGTCCTCGGTGGTGCGGTGGTGGGGGCGGGACAGCGATGGCGGGGTGCGGTGCGGGCCGCGAAGAGGAGTACGCGGCCCGCACCGCGGCTGGGGACGCGGGTCAGCGCAGGAAGGCCGCGGCGACGCCCGCGTCGACCGGGACGTGCAGACCGGTGGTGTGGGTCAGGTCGCCGCCGGTGAGGGCGAGGACCGCGTTCGCGACGTGCTCGGGCAGCACCTCGCGCTTGAGGAGGGTGCGCTGGGCGTAGAACTCGCCGAGCTTCTCCTCCGCGATGCCGTAGGTGGCGGCGCGCTGCGCGCCCCAGCCGCCGGCGAAGATCCCGGAGCCGCGCACCACGCCGTCCGGGTTGACGCCGTTGACGCGGATGCCGTGCTCGCCCAGCTCGGCGGCCAGCAGCCGGACCTGGTGGGCCTGGTCGGCCTTGGTCGCGGAGTAGGCGATGTTGTTCGGCCCGGCGAAGACGGCGTTCTTGGAGGCGATGTAGACGAGGTCGCCGCCCAGGCCCTGCTCGATCATGGTGCGGGCGGCCTCGCGGGAGACCAGGAAGGAGCCGCGGGCCATGATGTCGTGCTGCAGGTCCCAGTCCCGGGCGGTGGTCTCCAGCAGCGGCTTGGAGATCGAGATGCCCGCGTTGTTGACGACCAGGTCGACACCGCCGAAGGCGAGCGCCGCGGCCCGGAACGCCTCGGCGATCTGCGCTTCGTCCGTGACGTCGACCGTCACCGCCACCGCCCTGTCCGGTCCGCCCAACTCCTGCGCGACGGCCGCCGCGTTCTCGGCGTTCAGGTCGGCGATCACCACGCAGGCGCCCTCGGCGACCAGCCGCTCGGCGATCGCCCGGCCGATGCCGGAGCCCGCGCCGGTGACCAGCGCGATGCGGGTGGCCAGCGGCTTGGGCTTCGGCATCCGCCGCAGCTTGGCCTCCTCCAGCGCCCAGTACTCGATCCGGAACTTCTCCGCCTCCTCGATGGGGGCGTAGGTGGAGACAGCCTCGGCGCCGCGCATCACGTTGATCGCGTTGAGGTAGAACTCACCGGCGACCCGGGCGGTCTGCTTGTCCCGGCCGAAGGAGAACATGCCCACGCCGGGGACGAGGACGATCGCCGGGTCGGCGCCGCGGATCGCCGGGGAGTCGGCGGTGGCGTGCCGGTCGTAGTAGGCCTGGTAGTCGGCACGGTAGTCGGCGTGGAGTTCCCTGAGACGCGCGGCCGCTTCCTCCGGGGTGGCGGTGGCGGGCAGGTCGAGGACCAGCGGGGCGACCTTGGTGCGCAGGAAGTGGTCGGGGCAGGAGGTGCCGAGCGCGGCCAGCCGCGGGTGCTCGGCGCGGGCCAGGAAGTCCAGCACCTCGGCGGTGTCGGTGAAGTGGCCGACCTGCGGGTGGTCGGTGGAGGCCAGGCCGCGGATCAGCGGGGCGAGGGCGGCGGCCCGCTCGCGGCGCTGCGCCTGCGGCAGGGCCTGGTAGCCGTCGAGGACCGGACCGAACGGCTCCGGCTTGCCGCGCTCGGCGAGGAAGGCTTCGGCGGTGCGGATGATGTGCAGCGCGTTGGCCTCGCACTGCTCGCTGCTCTCGCCCCAGGCGGTGATGCCGTGGCCGCCGAGGACGCAGCCGATCGCCTGCGGGTTGGCGGCCTTGACGGCGGCGATGTCCAGGCCGAGCTGGAAGCCGGGGCGGCGCCAGGGCACCCACACCACGCTCTCGCCGAAGCACTCGGCGGTGAGCTGCTCGCCGTCGGCGGCGGTGGCCAGCGCGATGCCGGAGTCGGGGTGCAGGTGGTCGACGTGCGCGGCGTCGATGAGGCCGTGCATGGCGGTGTCGATGGACGGGGCGGCGCCGCCGCGCCCGTGCAGGCAGTAGTCGAACGCGGCGACCATCTCGTCCTCGCGCTCCACGCCCGGGTAGACGTCGACGAGGGAGCGCAGCCGGTCCAGCCGCAGCGCCGCCAGGCCGCCGGCGGTCAGCGTGCCCAGGTCGCCGCCGGAGCCCTTGACCCAGAGCAGTTCGACGTCGCGGCCGGTGGCGGGGTCGGTGTCGGTGCCCTTGGCGGAGGTGTTGCCGCCGGCGTAGTTGGTGTTGCGCGGGTCGGCGCCGAGCCGGTGGGAGCGGGCGAGCAGGGCGGCGGCTTCGGGGTGCAGGGCCATGGCGGGAGGGGTTTCCTTAGGTCTGGACGGAGGGGCGGTGGCGCTGACGGGGTGGGCGGGCCGGTCCGTGGTCGCGCCGGTGCGGACCGGCCCGCGCTGCCGGTGGGTCAGGCGCCCCAGCCGGCCTGGTGGCCGCCGACGCGCTCGGCGGCGGTCTGCTCGGCCCAGCCGGTGGCGCGGTAGGCGGCCAGCGGGTTGGGGTCGAGTCCGGCCCCGGCGCGGACCTCGGCCAGCAGCGGGCGGACGTCGGTGTTGTACGCGTCCATCAGCACCTCGTTGGCGGCGAGCACGTCGCCCGCGTCCTGGGCGGCCGTCAGGGCGCCGGTGTCCACCAGCAGGGCCTTGGCGGTGGCCTCCTGGACGTTCATCACCGAGCGGATGACCGCGGGGATCTTCGCCTCGATGTTGTGGCACTGGTCGAGCATGAACGCCACGCCGGTCTCCGGTGCGAGGCCGCCGTTCTTGACCACCTCGTGCATGATCCGGAACAGCTGGAACGGGTCGGCCGCGCCGGCCATCAGGTCGTCGTCCGCGTAGAAGCGGGAGTTGAAGTCGAAGCCGCCGAGCTTCCCCTCGCGCAGCAGGAACGCGACGATGAACTCGATGTTGGTGCCCGGCGCGTGGTGGCCGGTGTCGACCACGACGGTGGCCTTCGGGCCCAGCCGCAGGCAGTGCGCGTACGCAGTGCCCCAGTCCGGGACGTCCATGGTGTAGAAGGCGGGCTCGAACAGCTTGTACTCCAGCAGGATCCGCTGGTCGTCGCCGAGCCGCTGGTACACCTCGGCGAGGGCGTCGGCCAGGCGGTCCTGGCGGGCCGAAGTGTCGTCCTGGCCGGGGTAGTTGGTGCCGTCGGAGAACCACAGCTTGAGGTCCGTCGAGCCGGTGGCGTCCATGATGTCGACGCACTCCAGCAGGTGGTCGACCGCCTTGCGGCGCACCCGCGGGTCCGGGTTGGTGACGGAGCCGAGCTTGTAGTCGTCGTCCTGGAAGACGTTGGCGTTGATCGCGCCGATCTCCAGGCCGAGGCCGCGGGCGTGGGCGGCGAGGGCGGCGTAGTCCTCGACAGCGTCCCAGGGGATGTGCAGCGAGACCTTCGGGGCGGCGCCGGTGGCGGCGTGCACCTGGGCGGCGTCGGCGAGCTTCTCGTACGGGTCGCGCGGCACGCCGGGCTGGGCGAAGACCTTGAAGCGGGTGCCCGAGTTCCCGTAGCCCCAGGAGGGCGTCTCGATGCGCTGGGCCCGGAGGGCGTCCTGCACGGCAGATCGGTCGGTCACCGGAGCACCTCTTGGATCATTCGGTTTGAATCGTTTCAACCAGACCGTAGGTCGAACGACGCGGAACCGTCAAGCCGCTGCCGTAATCTGGCGACCGTCCAGCGATCACCTCGGTGAAACTTTTCAATCCGGAACGGAGACGGGTACGGGCATGGGCGGCGCGGCAGGGATCAAGGACGTGGCCCGGGCGGCCGGGGTGTCGGTGGGCACGGTCTCCAACGTGATCAACCGGCCGGAGGTGGTCGGCGAGGAGACCCGGGCCCGGGTCCAGGCCGCGATCGACCGGCTCGGCTACGTGCGCAGCGAGTCGGCGCGCCAGCTGCGCTCGGGGAGCAGCCGGATCATCGGCCTGCTGGTGCTGGACCTGGGCAACCCGTTCTTCGTCTCGGTGGCCCGGGGCGCGGAGCGGGCGGCGCGGGCCCAGGGGCTGGGCGTGATGGTCTGCAACAGCGCGCAGCGGCCGGCCGACGAGGCGGACTACCTGGCGCTGTTCGCTGAGCAGCGGGTGCGCGGGGTGCTGCTGACCCCTGCGGACGCGGAGGGCTCGGGGGCCGCGGTGCTGCGGCGCCACGATGTGCCGTTCGTCCTGGTCGACCGGCTCGCTCCGGGGATCGAGGCGTGCTCGGTGTCGGTGGACGACGTCCAGGGCGGCTCGCTGGCGGCCGCACACCTGCTGGCGGGCGGGCACCGGCGGATCGCGTTCGCGGGCGGGCGCCACCGCCTGCAGCAGGTCGCCGACCGGCGCTCGGGCGCGCTGGCCGCGCTGGAGGGCTCCGGCGCGGAGCTGGTGGACCTGGAGGTGGCGGGCCTGGACGTGGCGGCCGGGCGGGACGCGGGCGCCCGGCTGCTGGGGATGCTGCCGCGGCCGACGGCCGTCTTCTGCGCGAACGACCTGCTGGCGCTGGGCGTGCTGCAGGCCGCGTTCGCGGCGGGCCTGCGGGTGCCCGAGGACCTGGCGATCGTCGGGTACGACGACATCGAGTTCGCCGCCGCGGCCGCGGTGCCGCTGACCTCGGTGCGCCAGCCCGCCGAGGCGATGGGCCGCACGGCGGTGGAGCTGCTGGCCGAGGAGACCGGCGGCGGGGCGCACCGGCACCGGCAGGTGGTCTTCGAGCCGGAGCTGGTGGTGCGGAGCTCCACCCTGTCGGCGCCGCGGACCGCCTGAGGGCCCGCCGTTGAATCCATTCAACGGCGGGCTTCGGGAGGCGCGGGTCAGCCGGTGCGCGGCGCGGCGGTGCTGGAGCGCACGACGAGCCGGGGGGTCATGGCGGTCTGCATGGCCCGGGTGCGGCGGCCCTCGACCCGTTCGAGGAGCATCCGGGCGGCGGTGGCGCCCATGGTGGTGCCGGCCTGGTCGACGCTGGTGAGCTGGACCGGGGCGAGGGCGGCGATCGCGGTGTCGTTGTAGCCGACCAGCGAGAGGTCGCCGGGGATGTCCAGGCCCAGTTCGGCGGCGGCCCGGTAGACGCCGAGGGCGGCGACGTCCGCGCCGGCCATGATGGCGGTGGGCCGGTCGGCGGCGCCCAGCAGCCGCTTGCCCGCCTCGTAGCCGCCCTCCTCGGAGTAGGCGGCGGCGAGGGCTTGCGGGGCGAGGCCGTGGCGCTTCATCGCGGCGGTGTAGCCCTTGGCGAGCACCGCTTCGGGGGTGAGCTTCCACTGGCTGCCCTTGAGGCCGGGGGCGGCGAGCAGGGCGATCCGGCGGTGGCCGAGGGCGGCGAGGTGGTCGACGACCAGCGCCGCGCCCTGGTCGTCGGCGTCGACGACCGAGTCGTGCACGGCGGCGGTGTCGTGGTGGCCGATCACCACGGTGGGCAGGGTCTCGGCGGTGGCGAGCACCTCGGCGCGGCTGGTGCCGGGGGCGATCAGGATCAGGCCGTCCATCTGGCGGTCCACCATCGACTGGACGGTGCGCGCCTGTTCGGCCGCGCCGAAGCCCGCCGCGCCGATCAGCACCGTGTAGTCGCTGCCGCGCAGTTGCTGCTGGACGCCGTCGAGGATGTCGGCGAAGAAGGTGTTGCGGAGGCTGTCGAGCAGCACTCCTATCGTGTAGGTCCGCCCCCGCATCCCGCGCGCGGCGGCGTGCGGGCGGTAGTCCAGTTCGGCCATCGCGGCGCGCACCCGCTCCTGCATGGCGGGGCTGACGCCGTAGGCGTTGCGGAGCACCTTGGAGACGGCCGCGGTCGAGACGCCGGCGCGGGCGGCGACGTCGGTGATGGTGACGCGCTTGGGGCGTTTCGTCGGCTCCATGGCCCACTTTCTCAAGAGTCACGATCTCAGAAGTCACGGTCGCGAAAGTCACCGTTGCGCAACGTTCTACACGATCGTTCCCGGTCGAGACCAGCCGCACCTCCCCGGTGACCGGCTCGTTACGTCCCCGTGTCTTGACGATGGCTCGCCCTCGGGGGCACTGTGGACCCCATCGTGGAGAACGTTCTACAAAGTCGGGCCCCGTCTTCCGGGAGTGCCCCGCGTTCCCCGGTTCAGCGTTCCCCCCACCTCTGCCTCCGCTCAATGACGCCAGGAGCACAGCCGTGACCATCAACCCCACCCGCACCGGCAGAACCCGCCTCGTCGGCTGCACGGCCGCCGCCGCAGCCGTGGTGCTGCTCGCCTCCGCGTGCGGCGGCGGCGGGACGGGCGCGAGCGCCTCCCCGAAGAACTTCGACTACCTGTCGGTCACCGAGAACACCACCATCAAGAAGACGCTGACCACGCTGTCGACGACCTCCTGCACCGACCAGAACAAGGCGCTGCCGCTGAAGGTCGACACCGTCCCGCAGTCCGGCCTGGACCAGAAGCTGCAGCTGCTGGCGGGCCAGAACGCCCTGCCGGTCCAGTTCGCGGCCGGCAACGCCCCGGCGCTGACCACCCAGCTCTTCGGCGCGGGCAACGTCGCCAACCTGGAGGACGAGCTCACCAAGCTCGGCGTCTTCGACCAGCTGCAGCCCGCCGCGGTCTCCACCATCAAGGCGCTGTACCAGAACAACCTGGCGGTGCTGCCGTACGAGTACAACATCGAGGGCATCTTCTACAACAAGAAGGTCTTCGAGGCCAACGGCATCGCCGTCCCCGGGACGTGGGACGAGCTGGTCGCCGCCGCCGCCAAGCTGCAGGGCGCGGGCGTGCAGCCCTTCGCCGCCTCCGGCCAGCAGGGCTGGCCGCTCACCCGCCTGGTCAGCGGCTACCTCTACCGCAGCCTGGGCCCGGGCGCGATGAACGCCGTCGCCAACGGCACCGCGAAGCTGACCGACCCCGAGTACGTCAAGGCCGCCCAGCAGGTCGCCGAGCTCGGCAAGAAGGGCTACTTCGGCCAGGGCGTCGGCTCGATCGACTACGACACCGCGATGAACCAGTTCCTCGGCGGCAAGGCCGCGATGCTCTACATGGGCAGCTGGGCGCTGGCCAACATCGCCGACCCGAAGCAGGACACCGTCGGCGCGGAGAACGTCGGCTTCATGCCGTTCCCGGCGGTGGCCGGCGGCAAGGGCGCCGTCGACCAGTACCCCTCCAACGTGGGCCTGCCGGTCGCGATGAACGCCAAGAGCTTCGACGCGAAGACCGGCGACTGGGTGAAGTGCATCGCCCAGAACTACGGCAGCGTCGCGCTCAAGGACCAGGGCACCATCTCCGGCTTCAAGGTGAACACCCCGGTGGAGAACGCCAACGCCGTCACCGGCCAGATCCGCGACACCATCGGCACCTCCAAGGAGAGCGTGCTGTGGTTCGAGGCGCTGTTCAGCACCAAGGCCACCACCGTCAGCCAGCAGAACGCCGCTCCCCTGGTGACCGGCGCGATCAGCCCGGAGAAGTTCATGCAGCTGGTCCAGGACGCCCTGGCCCAGTAGGGCACCCGATCCGGTCGCGGGGGCGGGGCGTGCGCACGCCCCGCCCCCGCGATCCGCCCGGCCCCGGGCCGGAACCGCTTCCTCCACGACAACGAAGGACACGTCCAATGCACCGCGTACTCGGTGACCGCAGGGCAGTCGCGATCCTGTTGGGCCCCGCCCTGCTGGTGTACACCCTCGTCATGCTCGTCCCCATCGGCTGGTCGCTGGGGTACTCCTTCACCAAGGGCAACAGCATCACGGGGTTCAGCTGGGCCGGATTCGCCAACTTCCAGCGCCTCGCCGACGACCCGGCCGTCCACGACGCCCTCTGGTTCACCGTCAAGTACGCGGCCGTCGTCACCGTCGGCCAGGTCGCGGCCGGCTACGCGCTGGCCCTGCTCTACACCTTCTACCTGAAGAAGGCGTCCGCGCTGGTGCGCACCCTGGTGTTCTTCCCCGTGGTGCTGCCGACCGTCGCGGTCGGCCTGCTGTTCCAGAAGCTCTTCCAGGTCGCCCCGCAGACCGGCCCGGTCAACTCCCTGCTGGAGCTGGTCAGCCTGCACTCCGTGGACTGGTTCGGCAGCGCGGGCAGCTCGTTCTGGGTGCTGATCCTGATGGACGTCTGGCGCTCGATGGGCTTCTACGCGGTGCTGCTGTTCGCCGGCCTGGTGGACATCCCCGACGAGGTCCTCGAATCGGCCCGCCTGGACGGCGCCTCCGGCCTGCGGCTGATCCGCCACATCGTGCTGCCGCTGTCCTTCCCGGTCCTGATGTCCTCGGCGATCTTCAGCATCAACGGCACCCTCAAGGTGTTCGACTCGATCGTCGCGCTGACCAACGGCGGCCCCGGCAGCGGTACCACCCCCCTGACCCTCTCCATGTTCCAGACGTCCTTCACCTACGGCGAGTACGGCTACGGCAGCACCATCGCGGTCCTGCTGACGGTGCTGTGCCTGCTGGTGACCCTGGTCGTCTTCCGCGTCTCGCGGCGCGATCTCACGAAGGGCTGAGCCGCCATGTCCGTCGACACGCCGCTGCGCACCGCACCCGCCCACGCCGTCCGCAAGGCCGCCCCGCGCCGCCGCCCGCTGCGCGGCCTGTGGGCCAAGGTCCTGATCGCCCTGCTCGTGGTGGTCGAGGTCTACCCGCTGCTGTGGATGTTCCTCACCTCGGTGAAGTCCAACGACGACTACCTGAACCACTCCACCTGGAGCCTGCCCACCCACTGGCAGTGGGGCAACTACGCCGAGGCGTGGACCACCGGCCACATCGGCCTGTACCTGCGCAACAGCCTGCTGGCCGTCGTCCCCTCGCTGGCGCTGGTCCTGCTGATGGGCGCGGCCGCCGGCTTCGCGCTGCAGATCATGGTGTGGAAGGGCCGGAGCCTGACCCTGCTGGTCTTCCTGGCCGGCGTCATGGTGCCCTCGCAGATGATCCTGCTGCCGCTGTTCACCGTCTACTTCCGCACCGGCCTGTCCGGCACGCTGTGGCCGCTGATCCTCACCTACACCGGCACCGGCCTGCCGCTGACCGTCTTCATGATGGCCACCTACTACAAGAGCGTGCCCCGCGAGCTCTTCGAGGCCGCCACCATCGACGGCGCCGGGATCCTGCGCATGTTCTGGACGATCAGCCTGCCCATGGTGCGCAACGCGATCCTCACCGTCGGCCTGGTGCAGTTCTTCTTCATCTGGAACGACCTGCTGGTCGCCCTCACCTTCACCAACAGCCAGGACCTGCGCACCGTCCAGGTCGGCCTGCTGAACTTCACCGGCGACTTCGGCGCCACCCAGTACGGCCCGCTGTTCGCCGCGATCTGCCTCAACGTGTTCGGCACGCTGGCGATCTACCTCTTCCTCAACCAGAAGGTCATGAAGGGCCTCACCGGAGGCGCGGTCAAGGGCTGACGCCCCCGCCCCCGCCGCCCCGCACCACCACCCACGGAAGGTCCCCATGCTCCTCCCGCCCGCCCCGGTGACGTTCGAACACCTGCCGGACGGCCTCGGCGCCGGCACCGCCGCGCCCCGCCTGTCCTGGACCCTGCCCGCCGGCACCCGCGTCCAGGACGCCTACGAGATCGAGGTCGAACGCGGCGGCCGCCGCACCACCACCGGCCCGCTGCCCGGCGCCGACCAGCGCCTGGTGCCCTGGCCCGCCGCACCGCTCGCCTCCCGCGAGCGCGCCACCGTCCGGGTCCGGGTCTGGGCCGACGGCGCAGGCCCCTCCGCCTGGAGCGCGCCCGCCGCCGTCGAGGCCGGGCTGCTCTCCCCCGCCGACTGGGCCGCCGTCCCGGTCGGCGCCGGCTGGCCCGAGGACCCGGCCGCCGAACGCCGCCCCGCCCGGGTCCGCACCGGCTTCCACCTGGACAAGCCCGTCGAGCGCGCCCGCCTGTACGTCACCGCGCACGGCCTGTACGAGGCCGAGATCAACGGCCGCCGGGTCGGCGACGAGGCGCTCGCCCCCGGCTGGACGGTCTACCCCGAGCGCCTGCGCTACCGCACCCACGACGTCACCGCGCACCTGGTGCCCGGCGACAACGCGATCGGCGCCTGGCTCGGCGACGGCTGGTACCGCGGCAGGTACGGCTTCGACGGCGGCACCCGCAACATCTACGGCACCGACCAGTCGCTGATCGCCCAACTGGAGGTCACCCACCCCGACGGCACCCGCACCACCGTCGCCACCGGCCCCGACTGGACGGCCGCCCCCAGCCCGATCCTGTTCAGCGGCCTGTACGAGGGCGAGACGCACGACTCCCGCCTCGACGACCCGCTGTGGTCCACCCCGCGGGCCGCCGCCGACGGCTGGACGCCGGTCGCCGTCCACGCCCGCGACCCGCGCACCCTGGTCGCCCCGCAGGGGCCGCCGGTGCGCTGCACCACCGAGGTCGCCCCCGTCTCGGTGACCCGCCGCCCCGACGGCCGCCAGCTGCTCGACTTCGGCCAGAACCTGGTCGGCCGGCTGCGGATCACCGTCGACGGCCCGGCCGGCACCGAGGTCGTCCTGCGGCACGCCGAGGTCCTGGACGGCGGCGAACTCGCCGTCCGCCCGCTGCGCGAGGCCCGCTCCGTCGACACCCTCATCCTGGCCGGCGGCCCGCAGACCTGGGAACCGCGCTTCACCCTGCACGGCTTCCGCTACGCCGAGATCACCGGCTGGCCCGGCGACCTCGACCCCGCCGACGTCACCGCCCGCGTCCACCACACCGACCTGCGCCGCACCGGCTGGTTCGAGTGCAGCGACCCGCTGGTCAACCGCCTGCACGAGAACGTCGTGTGGAGCATGCGCGGCAACTTCGTCGACATCCCCACCGACTGCCCCGCCCGCGACGAACGCCTCGGCTGGACCGGCGACCTGCAGGTCTTCGCCCCCACCGCGGCCTTCCTGTACGACTGCGCGGGCATGCTCGACTCCTGGCTCACCGACGTGGGCGTCGAGCAGCTGCCCGACGGCACGATCCCCTGGTACGTGCCGGTCATCCCCGGCGAGCCCGCCTGGACGCCGATCCAGCCGGGCGCCGTCTGGGGCGACGCCGCCACCCTCACCCCCTGGCTGCTGCACCGGCGCTTCGACGACCCCGAACTGCTGCGCCGCCACTACACCACCGGCCGCCGCTGGGTCGACCTGGTCGACCGCCTCGCCGGCCCCACCAGGCTCTGGGACACCGGCTTCCAGCTCGGCGACTGGCTCGACCCGGCCGCCCCGCCCGAGGACCCGGGCGCGGGCCGCACCGACCCGTACCTGATCGCCACCGCCTACTTCGCGCACTCCGCCCGGCACCTGGCGCGCACCGCCCGGGTGATCGGCGAGCACGCCGACGCCCACCGCTACGGCCTGCTGGCCAAGCAGGTCGCCGCCGCGTTCCGGCAGCGCTGGGGAACCCCGGACGGGCTGCTGACCTCCGACAGCCCCACCGCCTACGCCGTCGCCCTGCGCTTCAATCTCATCAGCGAACCCGCCGCCCGCCGCCGGGCCGGCGACCGGCTCGCCGAACTCGTCCGCGCGGGCGGCCACAGGATCGCCACCGGCTTCGTCGGCACCCCGCTGATCTGCGACGCCCTCACCGACGCCGGACACCTGGACGACGCCTACCGGCTGCTGCTGCAGACCGAGTGCCCGTCCTGGCTCTACCCCGTCACCCGGGGCGCCACCACGATCTGGGAGCGCTGGGACAGCCTGCGCCCCGACGGCACCCTCAACCCCGGCGGCATGACCTCCTTCAACCACTACGCGCTCGGCGCGGTCGCCGACTGGCTGCACCGCACCGTCGCCGGTCTGGAGGCGTTCTCCCCCGGCTACCGCACCATCCGCTTCGCCCCCCGCCCCGGCGGCGGCCTCACCTGGGCGAAAGCCCGCCACGAGACCCCCTACGGCACCGCCGCGATCTCCTGGCAGCTCACCGGCGAGGTCCTGACCGCCGAACTGACCGTCCCCCCGGGCTGCCAAGCCGTCCTGGAACTCCCCGACCGCCCGCACCGCCTGCTGGGCCCCGGCACCCACCGCGTCAGCACCGCCGAACCCGGCGTCCCCGCGCCCCACCGGTCCGCCGAACCGGCGACCGCCTGACACCACCGCGCCCGACAACCCGCTACCCGAGAACCTGCTGCCCCGGACGACGCCGCTCGGCGAACGTCCGGGGCAGTCCCGTTCCGTCAGTCCTGTCAGCCCCGTCAGCCCCGGACGAGGACCGGTGCGCCGGTCGCGGCGAGCACCTGTTCCACGCTGGTGCCGGGGGCGGTCTCGACCAGGGCCAGGCCGTCGGGGGTGACGTCGAGGACGGCGAGGTCGGTGACGATCCGGTGGACGCAGGCCCGGCCGGTGAGGGGCAGGGTGCAGGTGTCGACGAGCTTGGGGGTGCCGTCCTTGGCGGTGTGCTCGGTCAGCGCGATGACCCGGCGGGCGCCGTGGACCAGGTCCATCGCGCCGCCCATGCCCTTGACCATCGCGCCGGGGATCATCCAGTTGGCCAGGTCGCCGCGCGCGGAGACCTGCATGGCGCCGAGCACGGCGGTGTCGATGTGGCCGCCGCGGATCATGCCGAAGGAGAGCGCGGAGTCGAAGAACGACGCGCCCGGCAGCACCGTGACGGTCTCCTTGCCGGCGTTGATCAGGTCCGGGTCGACGTCCGGCTCGGCGGGGTAGGGGCCGGTGCCCAGGATGCCGTTCTCGGACTGCAGGACGACGTCGACGCCGGGCGGCAGGTGGTCGGGGATCAGGGTGGGCAGGCCGATGCCGAGGTTGACGTAGCTGCCGGGGGTGAGTTCGCGGGCGGCGCGGGCCGCCATCTGCGGGCGGGTCCAGGGCATCAGGGACGCACCGTCCTCTTCTCGATCGCCTTGTCGGCGGCCTGGGCGGGGGTGAGCGCGACGACGCGCCGGACGAACACGCCGGGCAGGTGGACCTCGTCCGGGTCCAGCTCCCCCGGCCCGACGAGTTCCTCCACCTCGGCGATCGCGATCCGGCCGGCCATCGCGGCCAGCGGGTTGAAGTTGCGGGCGGCCCGGTGGAAGACCAGGTTGCCGTGCCGGTCGCCGCGGGCCGCGCGGATCAGCGCGTAGTCGGTGGTGATGCCGCGCTCCAGGACGAACTCCCGCCCGTCGAAGGCGCGTTGCTCCTTGGGCGGGGAGGCCAGCGCGACCGATCCGTCGCCCGCGTAGCGCCAGGGCAGGCCGCCGTCGGCGACCTGGGTGCCCACGCCCGCGGGGGTGTAGAAGGCGGGGATGCCGCAGCCGCCGGCCCGCAGCCGCTCGGCCAGGGTGCCCTGCGGCACGAGTTCCACCTCCAGTTCGCCGCCCAGGTACTGCCGGGCGAACTCCTTGTTCTCGCCGACGTAGGAGCCGGTGACCCGGGCGATCCGGCCGGCGGACAGCAGCAGGCCCAGGCCCGCGCCGTCGACGCCGCAGTTGTTCGACACCACCCGCAGCCCGCTCGCGCCCTGCTCGTGCAGGGCCCGGATCAGGGTGGAGGGGATGCCGCTGAGGCCGAAGCCGCCGACGGCCAGCGACGCGCCGTCGGGAATGTCGGCGACCGCCGTGGCCGCGCTGGGACTGACCTTGTCCATGCACAACTTCCTTGAACCAGGAGGGATTTCAGGCGCGAAGCGCGTCGGAGATCGACTTGGCGCCGCCGTGCGCGGTGTAGCCGCCGTCGACGGGGATCTCGGCGCCGGTGATGAAGGAGGCGTCGTCGGAGAGCAGGAAGACCACCAGCCCGGTGACCTCGTCGACGGTGCCGGTGCGGCCCAGCGGGGTCTCGCGCAGGTTGGCCGCGCGGAACGCGGCCGGGGCGGTGGCGGTCATCTCGGTCTCGATGAAGCCGGGGTGGACGGTGTTCACCCGGATGCCGCGCGGGCCGAGCTCCACGCAGGCGGCCTTGGCCAGGCCGCGCAGCGCCCACTTGCTGGCGGTGTAGGCGACCGGGTAGTGCCCGGTCAGCGCGGCCGCCGAGCCGACGTTGACGATCGAGGAGCCGGGCGGCATCAGCGGGGCGAGGTGCTGCATGCCGAGCAGCGGGCCGGTCGCGTTGACGGCGTGGACCCGGGCGAAGTCCGCGGCGGTGACCTCGCCGAGCCGGGCCCGCCAGGTGACGCCCGCGTTGTTGACCAGGCCGTGTACCGCGCCGTGCTCGGCGCGCAGCTCGGCGGCGAGCGCGGCCCAGCCGTCCGGGTCGGTGACGTCCAGCGGGCGGCAGCCGGCGGCGGGCCGGGCGTCGGTGGCGACCACGGCGGCGCCCGCCGCGGCCAGGGCGCGGACCTCGGCCGCGCCCTGGCCCTGCGCGGCGCCGGTGACCACGACCACCTTCCCGGCCAGCCGTCCGTCCGGCCGGCCGTCCGGGGTCGCGGCGCTCACGGGCGGGTCCGGGGGCGCGGGCGGGCGGCGGGGACCGGCCGCGGTTCGACGCCGGGGACGACGGTGTTGGCGACGGTGCCGATGCCTTCGACGGTGAGGGTGACGGTGTCGCCGACCTTCAGCGGCGCGGGCTGCTGCGCCCCGTTCAGGCCCCAGAGTTCGGCCAGGCAGCCGCCGTTGCCCATGGTGCCGGAGCCGAGCACGTCGCCGGGGCGGACGGCGGTGCCGCGCGAGGCGTAGGCGACCAGGTCCTCGAAGGTCCAGCCCATGTTGGAGAGCAGGTCGCTGCCCACCACCGTGCCGTTGACGCTCGCGGTCAGCGCGAGGCGCAGGAAGCCGTCCTCGTCCCGGTGCGGTTCGAGTTCGTCGGCGGTGACCAGCCAGGGGCCGAGGGTGGTGGCGGTGTCCTTGCCCTTGCAGGGGCCGAGGCCGACCTGCATCTCGGCGGACTGCAGGTCGCGGGCCGACCAGTCGTTGAAGATCGTGTAGCCGACGATGTGGTCGCGGGCCCGCTCCGGCGTCAGGTCGCTGCCCTCGCGGCCGATGACGGCGGCGACCTCCAGTTCGAAGTCGAGGGCCTGCGAGCCGGGCGGCACGGGCACGCCGTCGTGGGCGCCGATCACCGCGTAGGGGTTGCCGAAGTAGAACGTCGGTGCGGCGTACCACTGTTCGGGGACGCCCGCGATGCCGTTGACGCTCTTGCGGACGCCTTCGACGTGCTCCTCGAAGGCGACGAAGTCGCGGACGGTGGGCGGCTGGATCGGCGGCAGCAGCCGGACCTCGCCGACGGCGGGCCCGGGCGGCCCGGCCAGCGCGGCCCGCCCGGCGGCGTGCAGGGCCTCGGTGCCGGAGCGGATCAGGTCGAGCAGGTCGGTGCCGGCGGGCAGCGGGTGCAGGCGGTCCTCGGCGAGCGCGCCGCAGTGGCGGCGGCCCTCGTGCTCGTAGGTGGCGAAACGCATGGGGGATTCCCTGGGGCTGGGGCCCGGGGCGCGGCGCGGTGTCAGGGCTGGACGGGTGCCGTGCCGCGCCCCCGGGGCTTGGTGGGGTGGTCTCAGCGGGTCACACGGGCGGGGCGACGAAGACGCCGCGGTCGACGTCGTTGAAGGACTCCTTGGCGACGATCTCGCTCATCGGGTTGGCGGTGCCCCACTGGTCGGTGACCTCGGGCTGCGAGAAGTCGTAGACGTGCGGGTGCCAGGTGTCCTCGTCGAGGTTCTCCAGCTCGGTGGTGTACTCGACCGTGTTGCCGTGCGGGTCGAGGAAGTACGAGAAGGTGTTGTTGCCCGCCAGGTGCCGGCCGGGGCCCCAGATCTTGCGGACGCCCGCCCGCAGTACCCGCCCGGTGCCGTACATGTACTCGTCCAGGCCGCGCAGTTCGAACGAGACGTGGTGCAGCGAGGTGTGCGGGCCCTTGGCGAGGGCCATCGAGTGGTGCTGGTTGCTGATCCGCATGAAGTGCATGACCTCGCCCATGTGCGGGGAGGAGAGCGTGTCGGAGAGCCGGAAGCCGAGGTGCTGCTCGTACCAGAGCCGGGTGCGGTCCAGGTCGGGCGAGTTGAGGACGACGTGGGAGAGCCGGACGGGGATCGACTCCTGGGTCTCGATCCGGCGGTGCTGCCGGGCGGCGACGTCGGCGGAGACCTCGATCGTGCGGCCGTCGCAGTCGAAGAAGCGGAAGCCGTAGCCGCCGCCGGGGGTGTCGACGGCGCCCGGGCGGGTGATCAACTGGACTCCCTCAGCGAGGAGTTGCTCGGCGAGGGTGTCGACGTCGGCGGGGTTCGCGGCGCCGTAGGAGACCAGGTCGAGGCGCTTCTCCTCCGCTCGGCGCAGGCGCACCACGTACTGCTCGGGGGAGCCCTCGGCGGCCAGGAAGGAGATCCCGTGGTCGGAGGCGGTCTCGGTCAGGCCCCAGACGCCGGAGTAGAAGTCGAGCTGCTTCTCGAAGTCGGGCACGGCGAGGTCGACGTGCCGCAGGTGGGTGAGCAGGCGGTTCATGGGTGGTCCTCCTCGGTGGGAAACGTCGTCGGGGGGGTCAGAGGCCCAGCAGGGCGGCGGCGTTGGCGCCGCGGACGGCGGCGTGGTCGGCGGGCGGCAGACCGGCCTCGGCGAGGGCGGCGAGCGGGTCCTCGGTACCCATGTCGAACGGGAAGTCGGAGCCGAGCAGCACCCTGTCAGCGCCCGCCGCGCGGATCAACTCCCGCAGGACGTAGGGGTCGTGGACCAGCGAGTCGAAGTACAGCCGGCGCAGGTAGGAGCTGGGTTCGCGCGCGCAGCCGCGGGCGTCGGGGCGGGCCCGCCAGGCGTGGTCGGAGCGGCCGATGTGGGTGGGGAGGTAGCCGCCGCCGTGCGCGGCGATCAGTTTCAGGCCGGGGTGGCGGTCGAGGACGCCGGAGAAGACGAGGTGGGAGAGGGCGACGGCGTTCTCGGTGGGCTGGCCGACGGTGTTGGACAGGTACCAGCGGTCGAGGCGCTCGTCGAGGGTGCAGCCGAAGGGGTGCAGGAACAGCACCGCGCCGGTCTCGGCGGCCCGGGCCCACAGCGGCTCCAGCCCGGGGTCGGAGAGTTCCACCCCGGGTGCGTGGCTGGAGAGTTCGACGCCGAGCAGGCCGAGGGACAGCGCGTGGTCGAGGGCTTCGACGGCGAGGTGCGGGTGCTGGAGCGGGACGAGTCCGAGGCCGCGCAGCCGGTCGGGGGCGGCGGCGCAGTGCGCGGCGGTGGCGGTGTTCGCCGCCTCCCAGACCTTGCGCGCCGTCTCCTCGGCGGCCCAGTAGTGGTAGTGCGAGGGCGACGGGGAGACCAGTTGCACGTCGACGCCCTGGGCGTCCATGGCGGCGAGCCGGGCGGCCGGGTCGGTGAGCAGCGGGATCCGGGCGGCGACCATCGGGCCGCTGACGGAGAGGGCCCGGGGGCCGTTGCGGCGGGCGTCCAGCGCCTTGGCGTGGGCGAGGCCGGGCTCTGCGGCGACGAGCGCCTCGACCTCGGGCAGCAGCAGGTGGGCGTGGACGTCGACGGTCGGGTGGGTCACGGGAGTTCCTTCAGGACGGCGCTGGTGCGGGCCATCAGGCCGGGGACGTCGGCGTCGCGGACGCCGTCCATCAGCCACTGGCCCAGCTGGCAGGAGTTCTCCACCACCATCCGGACCCGCGGCAGTCGGCGGGCCCGGTAGTCGGCGAGCAGCTGTTCGTCGAACTCGTCGGCGGAGGTGAGGAGTTCGGCCAGGACGAGGGCGTCCTCCAGGGACATCGCGGCGCCCTGGGCGAGGGTGGGCGGGCAGGCGTGCGCGGCGTCGCCGACCAGCACGACCCGGCCGCGGTGCCAGGGGCCCTCGACCAGGTGCCGGTCGAACCAGGTGTAGTTGACCTGCGCCGGGTCGGTGAGGGAGGCGGCGATCTGCTCCCAGTGGCCGCCGTACCCGGCCGCCAGCCGGCGCATCTCCTCGGCGTAGCCGGCGGGGTCGATGGTGGCGCGGTCGCGCTTGGGTTCGACCAGGTAGGCGTAGACGGTGTCGGGGCCGGTCGGGCAGTACCCGGCGATGTACGCGGCGCCGCCGTAGGTCAGGTCGGTGCGCTCGACGCCGGCCGGGCGCGGGGCGGGGGTGCGCCAGATCGCCATGCCGGTGGGTTCGGGGCGCTCCTCGATGCCGATCATGGCGCGGGTCGCGGAGGAGATGCCGTCCGCGCCGACCACCAGGTCGTAGCGGCCCGAAGTGCCGTCGGAGAACTCGGCGTCCACGCCGTCCGCGTCGCCGCGCAGCGCGGTGACGGTGGTGCCGAGCCGGACGTTCGCGCCGGACGCCCGCACGGCGTCGATCAGGATCTCCTGCAGCCGGGGGCGCTGCATGCCGACGGTGGCGGGCAGGTCCTCGCCGCCGGTGCGCACGTCGCGGGCGACGTGCAGCACGGTGCCGTCGGGGGCGGTGAGGCCGACGGAGTCGAACGCGAAGCCCGACTCCCGGACCCGCTCCCAGACGCCGATCTCGCGCAGGGCGCGAAGTGCGTTGCCCTGCAAGGTGATTCCGGAGCCGGAGACGTTCCAGTCGGGCTTGGCCTCGACCAGGTCGACGTCGATCCCGGCCCGGCGCAGCAGGACGGCGAGGCCGTTGCCTGCGGTGCCGCCGCCGATCACCAGAACGGATCGGACACTGGTTGATGTCATGGGGGGTGCTCCCTGGCGGGTGGGCCGCGCCTCGTCACGCGGCGGGCGGGAGGGAAAGGGGAAGGAGAACCGGCCGGCCGAGGGCTGTCCGGGCGTGTCGACCGACCGGCGGTCCGGGACGGTCGCGCGGACTACTTGACGGCGACCGGGTTGACCGGGGAGCCGACCGCGCCGGTGATCGGCAGCGGGGCGGCGGTCAGCCAGAACTCGTAGCTGCCGTCGGCGGCGCAGTGTTCGGCGAGGGCGTCCGGGTCCCACATCTCGCCGATCAGCAGGCCGATGTTGGGGATGGCGACCTGGTGCAGCGGCTGGAAGGCGTGGTCGAACTCGTTGGGGCGGACCTCGAAGCCCCAGGTGTCGGTGGCGATCGCGGCGATCTCGGTGCGGTGCAGCCAGCCGGCGGTGGTGAAGGACAGGCCGGGTGCCGGTCCGCCCGCGTACTCGCCCCAGCCGTCGCGCCGCACCCGGCTGAACTGTCCGGTGCGGACGATCACGATGTCGCCGCGGCCGACGGCCGAACTCGGGCCCTGGGCCTCGATGGTGGCGCGCAGGTGCTCCTCGGTGATCGCGAAGCCGTCGGGCAGTTCGCCGTCGGTGCCGATCGCGCGTCCGACGTCGAGCAGGACGCCGCGGCCGGCGATCTGGTGGGCCATGTGCTCGATGCCGGTGACCCGGTCGCCGTCGGAGGTGACGGTGGTGGCGGCGTCGCGGCCGTTCCACGCCCGGCCGTGGTCGAAGATGTGGCCGAGGCCGTCCCACTGGGTGGAGCACTGCAGCGGCATGGCGATCACGTCGTCCGCGCCGCCGATGCCGTGCGGGAAGCCCTGCAGGCCGGCGGCGGCGTCGGTGCCGGTGTCGAGCATGGTGTGCACGGGGTTGGTGCGGCGGCGCCAGCCCTTCTGCGGGCCGTCCATGTCGAAGCGCTGGGAGAGCGAGAAGCTGACGCCCTGCCGGATCAGCCCGGCCGCTTGCCGCCGCTTGGCCTCGTCCAGGAAGTTGAGGGTGCCGAGGCGGTCGTCGGCGCCCCAGCGGCCCCAGTTGGAGTACGCCTTCGCGGCGGCGGCTATCGCGCCCTCGGGGTCGGTGCGGTCGGGGGCGTTCACGCCGGCTCCTTCACGCAGCGGGTGCGCTGGGCGCCGAGGCCGGTGATGGCGCCGTCCATGACGTCGCCGTCGGCCAGGAAGCGGCCCCAGTGCATGCCGTTGCCGGCCGGGCTGCCGGTGAGGATCACGTCTCCGGGCAGCAGCCGGGTGGTCTGCGAGGCGTAGGAGACCATCCGCGCCACGTCGAACAGCATGTCGGCGGTCGACTCGTCCTGCATGGTCTCGCCGTTCAGCTCCAGCGTGACCCGCAGGTCGGACGGGTCCCCGACGAAGGCGGCGGGCACCAGGTAGGGGCCGAGCGGGGTGAAGCCGGGGGCGTTCTTGCAGCGCAGCCAGTCGGTGCCGATCTCCGGCATGTCGCGGCGGAAGACCAGCTCCCGGGCCGTCAGGTCGTTGGCGATGGTGTACGCCGCGACGTGGGCGAGCGCCTCCTGCGGGGTGACCCGGTAGGCGGGGGCGCCGATGACGGCGGCGAGCTCCAACTCCCAGTCCGGCTTGGTGCACCAGTGCGGGAGGACGACGTCGTCGTACGGGCCGGTGATCGAGGACGGCAGGCCGATGAACACGTACGGCTGGTCCTCGGCGGCGCGCCGGTCCATCATCGCGCCGATCTCGGCGCGGGCCTGCTCGACCGGGCGGGTGTCCCCGGCGGGGCGGTGCGCGATCGCCAGGTCGATCACGTGCTGCCGGTAGTTGGCGCCGGACTGCAGCAGCTGCCGGGGCTCGACCGGGGCCAGGGTGCGCAGGCCGTCGACGGGCCGCCAGGCGGCGTCCGCGCGGGCCGCGAGGTCGTGCAGGACGGGCAGTGCCTCGTCCCAGCGCTCCAGCAGGTCGCGGGTGGTGGCGGGACTGCCGAGCGCGGGGCGGCCGCGGAGGTCCAGGACCCGGCCCTCGGCCACCAGGCCGGGGAAGGGCGCGCCGTCGCCGTCGGCGAAGGTGCCGAGCGCGAAGGGGCCGCAGAGTTGCGCGTGTGTTGCCACGAGGTTTCCTCTCGATGCGTTGCGACTAATGTGGCCCCGGCACGGCAATCATGGAAATCAATTCTATTGATACCCATCATCCACGACACGGATAAGCGAGCCGACCTCGATGAACCTCGCGACCCTCGACCTCAACCTGCTCCCCGCGCTGCGCGCCCTGCTGGAGGAGCGCAACGTCACCCGGGCCGGCCGGCGGCTCGGACTCAGCCAGCCCGCCATGAGCGCCGCCCTGGCCCGGCTGCGCAAGCACTTCGACGACCCGCTGCTCACCCGGTCCGGCAACAGCTACGCCCTCACCCCGCTCGGCACCGCGCTGCTCACCATGACCGGCCCCGCCTGCGACCTGCTGGAACGGGTCTTCACCTGCCAGTCGTCCTTCGAACCCGCCACCGCCGAACGCGAGTTCACCCTGCTCTCCTCCGACTACGGCGCCGCCGTCTTCGGCGCCCGCCTCGCCCGCGTCCTGCACGCCGAGGCCCCCGGCATCCGGCTGCGCTTCCAGCAGGTCGGCCCCACCCTGGTCGACTCGATCACCGACTTCCTCGGCGCCGCCGACGGACTGCTGCTGCCGCACGGCGTGATCACCGGCTACCCGTCCCTCGACCTGTACACCGACCGCTGGGTCTGCCTGGTCGCCGACGACCACCCCGAGGTCGCCGACGCCCTGACCCTGGACGACCTGGCCCGCCTGCCCTGGGCCGTCTACCAGCGCACCCACGACGCCCCCGCCACCCGGCAACTCGCCCTGCTCGGCATCGAACCGCGGGTCGAGGTCTCGGTGGGGACCTTCCAGCTGCTGCCCGCCATGGTCGCCGGCACCCGCCGGATCGCCCTGATCCAGGAACGCCTCGCCCACCTCCTCGGCCCGCAGGACGGCGTGCGCACCCTGCCCTGCCCGTTCGACCCCGTCCCGCTCACCGAGGCCCTGTGGTGGCACCCCATCCACACCCCGGACGCCGCCCACCAGTGGCTGCGCGAGACCGCCGCCCGGGTCAGCGCCGAACTCCGGGAGCGGACGCCCGGCCATCCGTCCGACGGATGACGGGTATTCACACAATCGATCAGCAGGGGCATTCCCCCGGAGCCCTCCGTCCGTCCAGGATGACTGCCACCCCGGCCCGTCACCACGGCGCTCCCCGCCGGCACCGCCACCGCCGTCCCGGCCGGGCGGACCGACACGCGCCCGTCCCACCCGGCCGCGGTCCCGCCCCCCACGAACGGAGCCGCCATGCCCGCCCCCCTCCACCCGGACGCCCCCGCACCGGGCCCGGTCCTCGCCCGGCCGCGACTGACCCTGACCCTGCTGCTGGCGGGCAGCTGCCTGCCCATCCTCGGCGCCGTCCTGATCGCCCCCGTCCTGCCCAAGCTCCAGGACCACTTCGCCACGGTCTCCGGCGTCGACGCCCTCGCCCCGATGGCCCTGACCATCCCCGCACTCTCCCTCGCGATCATGGCCCCCTTCGCCGGCGCCATCATCGACCGCCTCGGCCGCCACCGCCTGCTCGTGATCGCCACCCTCCTCTACGCCATCGTCGGCACCGCCCCCCTCTGGCTCGACTCACTACCCGCGATCATCGCCAGCCGCGCCCTGGTCGGCGTCGCCGAATCCGCCATCATGACCTGCTGCACCACCCTGATCGGCGACTACTGGAACGGCAAGCAACGCGAGAAGTACCTCGCCCTCCAAGCCATCTGCTCCGCCGTCTCCGCCACCGCCTTCTTCGCCCTCGGCGGCGCCGCCGGCTCCGCCGGCTGGCGCGCCCCCTTCTGGGCCTACGCCATCGGCCTGCTCCTCGCCCCCCTGCTCGCCACCATGCTCCGCCCCACCGGCCGCCGCACCGACCACGCCCCGACCCCGGCCCTGGACCCCTTCGGGCCGCTGCTGCGCCGCCTGCTGGCCCCCTGCGCCCTGACCTTCTTCGGCGCGATCGTCTTCTACACCATCCCCGTCGAAACCTCCTTCCTCCTCAAGGACCTCGGCACCGAAGCCCCCGCCACCATCGGCCTGTGCACCGCCATCGCCAGCGCCGCCACCGTCGCCGGCGCCGCCACCTTCACCCGCCTCACCGACCACGCCGACCGCCTGCTCCCCTGGACCCTCACCCTCTGCGCCGCCGGCTTCGCCATCATCGCCCTCGCCGACACCATCCCCCTCCTCGTCCTCGGAGCCGTCGTCAACTGCCTCGGCACCGGCATGCTGCTGCCCACCCTGATCAACCGCACCGTCGCGCTGCTCACCCCCGCCAACCGCGGCCGCGGCACCGGCCTGTGGAACACCGCCTTCTTCCTCGGCGAATTCGTCTGCCCGCTGATCCTGCTCGCCGCCGCCAAGCCCACCGGCACCCTGGCCCACGCCGTCGGCGCCCTCGCCGTCACCACCCTGGTGGTCGCCGCCGGCCTGGCCGCCACCCGCACCCGCCGCACCGCCCCGGAGAGCGTGCCCGCGTAGGGCACAACACCCTGCGGCAATTCGTAGGATCTGCACACGTACTGAGTTTTTTGCGGACGCCCGCCCCGGACGGACATTCGGGCGGCCGACTCTGCGGGGTGACCCCCCGATATCCCGCGGAGTCGGCCGGGCCACCGGCCGGGCCGCGCCTCACCTGCGCGAACGGCCCGCCCCCTGACGGCGGCGCACCCCGCCCGCCACTTGGGGAGAGGCGAGCGGGGTGCGTGTTCCGGGGGGCGGGCCCACCGGGCCCGCCCTGTCTCAGGGTCTCAGCAGCTCAGGTTCGAGCCGGTGGGGACGCCGAGGATCGAGGTGAAGCTGGTGTAGGCGTTGATCCGGCTCTGCACCTGGGCGGGGTTGCCGCCGTTGCACTCGATGGAGCCGTTGATGGAGCGGATGGTCTCGCCGAAGCCGTTGCCGTTGACCATGGCGTTGTGCGCGGTCATGGTGCCCGGGCCGTTCTGGGTCATCCAGTACCAGATGCCGGTCTTCCAGGCGACGGCCGCGTCGGTCTGCACCAGGTTCGGGTTGTTCAGCAGGTCGATGCCGAGCGCGTCGCCGGCGGCCTTGTAGTTGAAGTTCCAGCTGAGCTGGATCGGGCCGCGGCCGTAGTACGCGGACTGCCCGGCCGGGCAGCCGTAGGACTGCGAGGTGTCGCAGTAGTGCGGGTAGTTGGCGGTGTTCTGCTCGACGATGTAGACCAGGCCGCCGGTCTCGTGGTTGATGTTGGCCAGGAACGCCGCGGCCTCCTGCTTCTTCACGGTGTCCGAGCCGGTGTTGGCGAACGCCGGGTAGGCGTTCAGCGCCGCGACCAGGCCGGAGTAGGTGTAGAAGGAGTTCCGGTTCGGGAACATCTGGTTGAACTGGGCCTCGGAGACCACGAAGCCGCCCGGGTTGGGGGTGGTGGTGGTCGGGCTCGGGCTGGTGCCGCCACCGGTGCAGGCGTAGGGGCTCCAGAACCAGGTGGAGATGGTCGGGTCGTAGCCCGGGTTGTCGTGGGTGGCGATGTAGTACTGGCCGTTGGGCGCGTACTTGACGATCGAGCCGGTGGCGTACTGGGTGCCGGCCACCCAGGTGGGGTGGTTGCAGGCGCCCTGGGTGGGGGTGGTGCCGCCACCGCCGCCACAGGCACCCTGGTCGGCCCAGACGCCGGAGCCGCCGGTGCTCGGCGTCTCGCCCTGGGTCCACCACTTGGCGTTCCAGTTGTGCCCGTTGTACGAGGCGGACATGCCGCCGGTGTACACCTGCGACGCCGCGTACGGGGCCGCACAGGCGGCCGCCGCGGTCGACGTGGTGGGCACCATGACGGCCAGGCCGGTCGCGGCCAGCGCGCCGGTCAGCAGGGCGGCGATCTTTTGCTTGTTCACGTGCCACTCCTCGTGGGGGAAGGACGGGGCTGGGCAGGGAACCCGCGGTGACTCAACTCCAAATGGTCCAGACCTGTCAATAGGTCAGGAAAGCACTGGTGAAATCGGACTGACGAAATGTCAGGAACCTTTACTGTCATTCACCAAGTGGATCCGACCCCGCCCGGCGGGGCGGTTCCGACACGTCCGACCGGCCTCCACCAGGCCGGAAGCCGCGAATTCCGAAAACGGAACCTGATATTCAGCGGCATTTCCCGGCGGATGGAACCGAATGCCCACCGGCTTTCCGTCCGGCCCTATTGACGGAGTGGTCCAGACCTTTCTAGCCTCCAGGTGGGAACCGCGACGAACGGCCGCCCCGACCGGGAGACCCCCGGCAGTGGCCGACCGGCGCAGTGCTCGACCCACGCAGTGCTCAGCCGACGCAGTGCTCAGCCGACGAGGGACTGCGTCCCGATCACGCCGAGCAGGGCGAGGCGTTCGGCGTCCCGGGTGCCGGGCTCGGCCGTGTAGACCATGATCCGCAGGTCCTCGCCGGTGACGTGCAGCACGTCGCAGTCCAGTGTCAGCTCGCCGACGACGGGGTGGTCGACCGTCTTGCGCGCGCTGCGGTGGGGCGCGGCGGGCGCCCGCCGCCACAGCTCGTCGAACTCGGGGCTCCCGGTCCGCAGCGTGGCGACCAGCCGGCGCAGGCGCGGGTCGTCCGGGTAGCGCTCGGCGGTCGCCCGCAGGTCGGCGACCTGCTGGACCCGCAGCGCCCCCATCGACTCGGGCGTGTGGCGCACCCGCGAACCGGAGCCCAGGAAGGTCCGCCACACCCCGTTCAGGTCGTCGCCGTGCCACTCGCCCATCAGCGCGGTGTACAGCGGGTTGGCCAGCAGTTGGGTCCAGGTGGCGTCGAAGACCGCGACGGGCGTGCCGGTCAGCCGGTCGAGCATCCGCTGCACGCCGGGGGTGATCCGCCCGGAGACCGCCCCGGGGCCGGGCGGGACGAGGCCCGCCAGTTCGAACAGGTGGGCGCGGTCGGCGTCGCCCAGGCGCAGCGCGCGGGCCAGCGCCTCGACGACCTGCCCGGACGGGTGCGCCGACCGGCCCTGTTCTAGGCGGGTGACGTAGTCGACCGACACCCCGGCCAGCTGCGCCAGCTCCTCGCGCCGCAGTCCGGCGGCCCGGCGCCGACCGCCGACGGGCAGCCCCACGGACTCGGGGGTGACCAGTTCGCGCCGGCGCCGCAGCGCCGCGCCCAGGGGTGTCGTCGGCATGTGTCCAGTGTGCCGAACGGGGGCGGCCCCGGTGGCCGCGCGTCCTGGTACCGGCAGTACCAGGACGGCGGGTCCGCTGTCTGCGGGCCCGGTTCTCCCGCAAGGTGGAACCCGTGGCGGGGACGCGGTCCGGCCAGCGCCCGACGGCCCCGGAGAGCGGCCCGCCGGACCCCGCACCCCGAACGACGTCCGAACTCCCCCGGACGGCGTCCCTCGAACCCAAGGACCCCAGATGAGCAACCGCCTCGCCCTGGTCACCGGCGCCACCTCCGGCATCGGCCTGGCCTTCGCCGAACGCCTGGCCGCCGAGGGCCGCGACCTGATCGTCGTCGGCCGCACCGAGGAGCGGCTGCACGCCTTCGCCGCCGCCCATCCGGACGTCGAGGTGCGCGCGATCGTCGCCGACCTGTCCACTCCCGCGGGCATCGACGCCGTGGCCGCCGCGGTAGCCGACGCCCCGCTGGACCTGCTGGTCAACAACGCCGGCGTCTCGCACTACATGCCGCTGGCCGAGCTGCCCGCCGAGCGGGCCCGCGAAGTGGTCAACGTCAAGGTCCTCGCCCCCACCCTGCTGACCCGGGCGGCCGTCGGCGGGATGCTGGACCGGGGCCGCGGCACCCTGCTCAACGTCGCGGGCATGATCGCCTTCAGCGGTCCGGCCGGGCCCGAGGTGATGCCGCGCCGGGCCGTCTACGCCGGGAGCCTGGCCCACCTGGTCACCATGACGCAGGCGCTGGCCGCCGAACTGGCGGGCAGCGGCGTGAGCGCGCACGTGGTCTGCCCGGGCGTCGTGGCCACCAACTTCCACACCGTCCAGGGCCTGGACCTCAGCGCCGTGCCCCGGATGAGCGCCGAGGACCTGGCCACCGGCGCACTGGCCGGCATCGCCCTGGGCGAGACCGTCATCGCCCCCGGTGTCGAGGACCGGCGCCTCCTGGATGAGGTGTTCGCCGCCGACCTCGCCGCCTTCGCCGGCCAGCGCCCCGCCCTCGCCACCCGCTACCGCGCCTGAACCGGCCCTTGACGCGGCGGCTCCCCGGACCGGCCCCGCGCCCCCGGATCCGGGGGCCGCGCCGGTACGACCCGGCCGTGCCCACCGGGTGCCGCGCTCCGAGCTCCGCCCCTGGAGGGGTCCTGATCTGCTCGCTCCTGCTCGGGGAGGAGCCGGACCCGCTGCGGCAGCAGCTCTCCGATCGCCGGACGGGCGGGCACTGGCGGACGCCCGGAGCCGGGCCGCCCGGAACCCGCCCGCCGCCGCCCGCCGTTGTCGGGCCCTCAGGCCCTCAGGCCGTCAGGCCGTGCCACCGGCGGTTCCGGCCCCGAGCTCCACCCGGTTCCCGGTGACGGCCGCGACGAGGTCCCCGAGCCCGCACTCGATGCCGGCACCGTCGATCGGCTTGAAGTCGCCGACCAGCCCTGCCGTTGCGGCGATGTCCGACGGGTGGAAGCTCCACCCTTCGACACCGCTCCACCCCGCCTCCACCGTGACCGGGCCGCCGCCACCGCTCGACACTCGCAGCCAGCCGGTGTACTCGTCGGAGAAGTCGAACGGCAGGAACACCCTTCCCCCGGTGCCGAGTTGAGGCAGCCGTTCGAGCTGCTCCAGCCACTGGTCGAGCAGCCGGACCAACCCCTGGGCGATGTCCGCCCCCGCCCGGGGCGAGTCGTCGATGGCGAGGTAGTACGAGTCGCACTCGTGGCGCCAGCCGCCGAGCTCCAGCAGGAGGTCGCCGTGGCAGCCGCGGTCCGTGGTGCGGGAGAGGCGGAGCGGGACACGAACGGTCATGCCCCGCACCCTACTTCCGTCGCCCCATTCGGTCGCGGTCGACCGCCCTCGACCGCCCTCAGTTGCCGTCGGAGACGCCCAGCGCCTGGAGGTCGACGCCGCCGTAGGCGTCGGTGACGTAGACGTTGGTCAGCCGCGGATTGCGGTAGTTCAGCGCGCGGCTGACGGCGTACGGCAGGTAGTAGGCGCCGTCGGTGACCTTGTGGTTGATCTTCCGGTAGAGGTCGGCGGCCTTGGCCTGGTCGGTCTGTCCGGCGGCCTGGTCGAACCAGCCGTTGATCTCGGGGTCGTTGATGCCGGGGAAGTTGTAGTTGCCGGTGTCGCGGATCCGTCGGCCGTCGGCGATCTCCTGGAGGAAGGCCCCGCCCGCCGGGTAGTCGGCGCTCCAGCCGGACATGATCATCCCGTAGCCCTTGGCCTTGACGGTGCTCGGCGAGCCGATGGTGGCGGACAGTTCGGAGGCTTGGTAGGTGTCGATGCTGACGCTGATGCCGACCGCCTTGAGCGAGTTCTGCAGGGTCAGCGCCGCCGCCTGCTCCTTGGGGCTGTTGGCCCGGACGGCCATCGTGACGGGGAAGCCGGCCGGCTTGCCGCAGGCGGCCAGTTCGGCCTTGGCCTTGGCCTGGTCGGGTCGGCCGTCCCGGAGCCCGTACGGGTCGTACTCGTCCCAGCCGGTCGCGGTCGGCGGGAGCATCGAGCCGGCCGGTTCGCCGCTCTCCGGGCCGCCGCGCGCGGTCTGCAGGGCGGTGGTGTCGGCCGCGTACAGCACGGCGTTGCGGCAGTGCTGGTTGTCGAACGGCGCGACCGCCGGGACGAGGGCCACGTAGCGCAGGGCGCCGGTGGCCGGGTCGTCGGCGTTCGCCTTCAGCGCGGGGTCGGCGAGCACCCGGGCCCGGGCGGCGGACTGCAGTCCGGCCTGCGACAGGTCGAGGTCGAGGTCTCCGGAGAGCAGCCGGGAGTCGATCTCGTCGGCGCTGGTGCCGACGGTCAGCCGGATCCGGTCCGGCAGCGCCTTGCGCAGCGGGTCGCCGGCCTGGTCCCAGGCGGGGTTGCGCTCCAGCTCGTAGCTCTTGCCGGTCTGCACGGCGCGGAACTTGTACGGTCCCGAGGAGACCGGCTTCTCGGCGTACTTGTCGCGGGTGTCGGCGCCCTGCGGGACGGGGGCGGTGGCGCCCAGGGTCAGCAGGTAGGGGAAGTCGGCGTTCGGCTTGGCGAGGGTGAACACCAGGGTGAGGTCGTCCGGCGTGCGCACCGACCGCAGGCCCAGCTTGTCGGGGTCGCCGTCGCCGTACGGGCCCCGGTAGCCCTGGCCCTGGTCGAGTTGGTCGACCAGCAGCGTCGGGCCGCCGTCCAGCGTCTCCTGGTCGAAGGACCGTTCGATGCCGTACTTGACGTCCTTGGCGGTGATCGGCGTGCCGTCCTCGAACTTCAGCCCGGGCCGCAGCCGGACGGTGTACGTCCGGCCGCCGTCGGAGACGTCCGGCGCGGCGGCGGCCAGGTCCGGCACCACGACGGTGCCGGCCCGGCCGGGCTTGCCGTCGTACGCGAACAGGGTGCGGACGTAGAAGCGCTGGAAGTTCCAGGCGTAGCCGTAGTAACTGCGCGCCGGGTCCAGCGAGTCCAGGTCGGTGGAGCTGCCGAGCTTGAGGGTGCCGCCCTTCCGGCCGGACGGGTTCAGCACCTGGTCGATCGCCGCGTCGTACGCCGCGGTGGTGGTGCCGGTGCCCCCGCCGCTCGCCCCGGGCGACGGCGGGAGCGAGGGCGACGCGGAGGTTCCGCCGCCACCGCCCGGGTCCTCCTTCTTCTCCAGCAGGTTCGCCACCAGGACGCTCGCCGGCACCACCGCGGCGAGCACCCCGAGGGCACCGAACAGCAGGATCCGGCGGCGCCTGCCGGGCCCGCCGGACGCGGCGGCCTGCGGGGAGGTCAGGACCGGCGGCAGCGGCGTGGCGTACGGGTTCGGGAACGGGGCCGGCGAGGCGTACGGGTTCGGGCTGTCCACCGGGACCGGGAACGGCACCGGCGCCGGGCCCGGGATCGGCGCCTGGACCTGCGCCTGCCCGTGGGCCGGGGTCGCCGTCGGCACGGGGGGCGGGGTGCTCGGGAGCGGCGGCGGGGCGAGCGGAACGGGCGGTGCCGGGGTGGCCGGCGCCGGGGCGGCCGGGAGCGGGGCGGCCGGGACGGCGTCGCGGACCGTTCCCTGGTGCGGCGCGGGGACGGGGACGGGCGGGGTCGCGGGGGCCGGCCGGGCGGCCGCGGTGAGTGTGCGGACGGCCTGTTCGGCGTTCAGCCGCAGCCCGGGGTCCTTGACCAGCAGGCCGAGCAGCGCCGGGGCGAGCGGTCCGGCGTGCCGGGACGGCCGCGGCGGCTGGGTGAGGATGGCGACGTAGAGGGCGGTCAGGGTACCGGCCGCGAACGGGGCTTCGCCCTCGACGGCGGTGTGCAGGGTCGCGCCCAGCGACCACAGGTCGGAGGCCGCGCTGGCGGGCTTGCCGTCGAGCTGCTCGGGCGCCATGTAGGCCGGGGTGCCGAGCAGCGTGCCGGTGCTGGTGAGGGACATGGTGGCGTCGGCGATGCTGGCGATGCCGAAGTCGGTGAGCACCACGCGGTTGCCGCTGAGCAGGATGTTGTCGGGCTTCAGGTCCCGGTGGACGACGCCCGCGGCGTGCGCGGCGCCCAGCGCGTCCAGCACGGCCAGGCCGATCTCGGCGACCCGGGGCGCGGGCAGCCGGCCGTGGTCCCGGACGGTGGCGGCCAGCGAGGTGCCGACCACGAACTCCATCACGATCACCGGGGCGCCGTCCTGCTCCACCACGTCGAACACCGTGATGATCCCGGGGTGGTTGAGTCCGGCCGCGACCCGGGCCTCCCGCATCACCCGCTGGAGCAGCAACTCGCGCTGCTCCTCCTCCAGTCCGGCCGGGAACAGGATCTCCTTGACGGCGACCTCGCGGTGCAGGGTCTCGTCCCGGCCCCGCCAGACGCGACCCATTCCGCCCCGTCCGACCGGCTCGATCAGCCGGTACCGCCCACCGATCAACTTGCCGTCCGCGTCTGTCACGGCGCACAGGCTACCGGCCCCCGCTGACCGCCCGGGCGATCATGATCTGTTCGTGACCGGCGGCCGGCCCGGGGAGGTGACGGCGGCTCAGAGCTCCAGTTCCAGCCAGCCGAGGTCGTTGATCTCGGCGGTCAGGCCGTCGGCCCGGCGGCCCCGGTCCTTGAAGTAGTGGTCCTGGAGGGCGCCGGCCAGGATCCGCTGCTGCGCGGCCTCGCTCGCCCCGGCGTCCCGGGCGGCGTACAGCTCGCGGGCGACGTCGCCGGGCAGGTGCTGGGTGATCAGCCGTTCGCGCGGGTCGTCCGTCGAGCCGCCCGCCGCGCTGTAGCCGAACCGGGCCTGGATGTGCAGCATGAAGCCCTGCTCCTCGGCCCGGCGACGGACCCGGCGGCGGACGCCGGGCTGCCAGGTGGCCCGCACCCGCTCCTCGATCCGGCGGGCGGCGTCCGGCTTGGGGGCGATGGTGCCCTTGAGCCAGCGCTGCACGGTCCGCTGGGAGACCCCGAGTTCGGCGGCGACCGCCCGGGTGGAGCCCTTGGCCCGCTTGACCAGGTACCGGACCCGGGCGGGCACGGTGCGCGGGATCGGCTTGGTCCGCTCGACCCGTTCGAGTCCTTCGTCGATCTCCCCCACGGGGCGTCACTTCCTCGCTGCTGGACCGGAGCGGTTCGTTGGTCGGTGGATCTGTCGGCGGTGGATCTGTCGGCGGTGGTTCTGTCGGCGGTGGTGGATCACTCGTCGGCGGAGACCAGGCCGCCGGTCTTGATGTGCCGGGCCGGGTTGGCGCCGTCGGCGATCAGTTCGCGGACCTCGGCGAGCGGCCGGCTGCCCTCGAACTTGACGTGCCCGGGCGAGACGCCGAGCCGCAGCGCGGTGCTGAGGCCGCCGTCGGGGCGGCGCAGCACGTCCGGCGCGGACGGCCCGGGGGCGGCGAAGACCGCGCAGTCGGAGAGCACGGCGAACGGCGGGGTGCCGAGTTCGGCGTGCAGCCGGACGAGTTTGCGGTGCAGGTTGACGGTGGCGGTGTCGATCACCAGGGCGCGCACCAGCGGGTCCCAGGTGGGGCGGTCGAGGGCGGCCCAGCGCTGGCCGGGGCGGTAGCCGAAGCCGCGCGGGCGCTCGCGGAACTTGCCGATGGTGCCCTTGGCGGTCTGCTTGATCGCGCCGAGCACGGCCAGTTCGGCCGGGTCGCCCCCGCCGAGCGCGGCCATCGCGTCCAGGAAGGCCGCCGGGTCCCGGTCGGCGAGGTCGAGCGGGACGCCGAGCGCGGCCATGGTGTCGACGTACGCCTGCCGCAGCCGCTTGTGCCACGGGTCGAGGTAGGGGCCCGACTCGTGGCGCAGCCAGCCCTCGCTGGGACGGACGTCGGCGCCGAGCTCGACGGCGTAGGCGAGCTTGGCGGTGCTGTACCAGGCGGGGCCGGTGGGCGCGCCGCCGTCGGCGGTGAACGGGTTGGGCAGCAGCGGGTCGAGGACGAGGCCGCTGAGGTCGGCGCGCCAACTGCCGGGGGTCTTCTTGTCGAAGACCGGGTTCAGCTCGTGGACCGGCTCGGAGAGCGGGACGTTGAGCCGCCCGGCGGCGGCCAGGAAGGCCATGTTGACGTCGAGGCCGACGGCGAACGGCGCGGCCTGCTCGCGGTCGGTGAGCGGACGGTGCCAGTCCCAGGCTTCGGTGACCAGGACGGCGTCGTCCTCGCGCTCGGCGGCCAGCGGGTGCTCGTCCGGCACCTCGGGCGGCGCGGCGTCGAACGCCCGGGAGCGGGAGCCCTCCACCGGGCCGGACGTCCAGCCGCTACCGGTGCGCACCGGCCGGGTCGGCGGGCGCAGCGCGGTGACGAGTTCCAGCCCGGAGACGGCGGTGGAGCCGCGCGGGGTGTGCACCCGGGTGGCGTACGTGCCGAGCAGGCGGGCGAGTTCGGGGGCGGCGAGGCCCGCCGGGAGCTTCCAGCCGCCGCCGTCCAGCGCGCCCCACGGGAGCACGCACAGCTGCACGCACTGGCGGCGTCCGGCCTCGGGCTCGCGGTAGATCCGGGCCCAGGGGCCGAAGCCGCGCCGGGTCAGCTGCCAGCCGTCCTTCGCCAGCGCCTTGACCTGCTTGTGGGTGTCGGGCAGCCGGCCGAGCCGGGGCACGTACTGGGTCTTCTCGTCGCGCCCGGCGGGCGGCAGGCCGAGTTCGGTGGCGGCGGCGTCGGTCAGCACCACCAGCGGGTCGCCGTCCTTGCCGTAGCGGTGCAGCCGCGCCGATCCGAGGCGGGCCGCCAGCGCCCACTCCAGCAGACCGGCCACGCCCGGCCCGGTCGGCGGTTCCCCCGCCAGCTCCGCCCCGTCCGCGCCGTACGCCACCAGCCCGCGCCCGTCCGCCGCCACCTCCACCACGGCCAACGGCCCGCCGGGGAACCGCGCGGCGGCCGCCTGCTCCCAGTCCTCCGTCTCCACGGCCTTGCGCGCCTTCCCGCCCCCGCTCCGGGTCGTCCCGCCCGTCCCCCGCCCGACCGCGGCCTTCGCCACCGGCCCGGCGACGGGCGCGGGTGCGGCCACGGGCGCCGGAGCGGGCGCGGCCACCGGAGCGGGCGCGGACCCGGCCACGGGCGGACGGCAGAAACCGCCCAGGTGCATCGGCCTGCCCTGCGCGCGGTACACCGACGGCTGCCCGCACTGCACGCACGGCGCGGCCGCGGCCATCACCAACGAACCGTCCGGATGCTGGTCGAGCATCACCGCCGGCCCCGGCCCGGGTTCCGGCTCCACCGCGACCTCCGGCTCCGGCTCCGGGGTCGGCTCCGGGGCCGGGGCCGCCTCGGGCTCCGCGGGTCCCTCTCCGCCCTCCTCCGCCCCGAGTTGCGCGGCGATGCCCTCCAGCAGGCGTGCGTACGCGGCGCGGCCCTCGCCCTGCGGGTCGCGGCGGCCCTGCTCCCAGGCGGTGAGGGTGCTGGTGCTGATGCCGAGGGCCTGCGCGGTCTCGGTCTTGCCCAGGCCGTACCGCACGCGCAGGCGTTCGCGTTCGGCCGGTTCGGGCAGCGGGACGGCCCGCCGGGGGCCGGATCCGAGCAGGGCGCCGATGGCGTCCGGGGTGCCGGTCACCTCACGCCTCCTTCGCCCGCGGAACGCCGGTCGAACCGGTTCCGCTCCCGTGCCACACTGCCGGGCGGGGGCCACACATCGTGCCGCTGCACCTCTTCTTGCATCCTGCCGAACGATCGAACTCCCGCTCAACATAGACACGCCCCGAGCAGCGGCACAAGCAAGGCCGCCCCGGGCCGCCGCTCCCGCGCTACGCACCGACCGCGGCGACCCGGACCGGGAACGGCCGCGGCTCCCCTTCGGCCTCGTCATCGGGATCCCGCAGTTCGTCCAGGTGCACGACACCCGGGTCCTCGTCGGCCAGGTACCCCTCGACGATCGGCTCCAGTTCCTCCACCGGGTAGTACGGACCGCCGAAGGGCAACCGGTCCGGTCCCACCGAGCCGGTGGAGCAGCGCAGTTGACCGGCCAGCTCGTCGTGCCAGACGTAGAAGGTGGCGGGCCCGTCGTAGGGCGGGTCCGCGATCCGCCGCCGGATCCCGTCCGCGGTGCCCCGGAACGCGGCGACCACCTCGGCGACCGGCGGGGCGGGCCCGTCGTCCGGGCCGATCCACCAGGTGTTGGTCTCCCACCCCTCCGGCGGACGGTCGGGGTCGAGCACCAGCGGTTCGTCCGCCACTTCGGCGATCCAGGTCAGCAGCATCCCGCGAGCATGCACCACCGACCGCCCACCCGACACGCCGATTTCCCGGCCCCGCCGGGGACCGCGCCGCGCCGCCCGACCACCGCCCGAACTGCTCGCTCGCCTGTTCACCGGGTGAAACCCACCACCCCGCAGTGACGCTTCAACACCGAACCGTCGCGCTGAGTGAGGAAAGCCGCCGCTCGGGTGACGGACCGTCATGAAAGCCGGGCGCCCGCGTGCCCGGCCCGCCCGGGTCTCGTTGGGTGGGACATGGAAAAGATGATCACTCGCGCCTCGGCCGGACTGCTCCTGCTGGCCGTCACCGCGAGCCCCGCGAACGCGGCCACCGCCCAGCGCTCCGGCGCCCACCTGGTGCGCGGACAAGGCGTCGCCGCCTGCCCGGCCGACGCGTTCTGCCTCTACGAGCACGAGAACTACAACGAACAGGAGCCCGGCCGGATTTGGGTGTTCGAACAGGAGAAGCGCACCGCCACCCCGCGGCTGGACCTGACCCGCACGGGAGTGCTCGGATTCGGACGCTCGGCGGTGGCCAACGACAAGGACTTCGTCACCATCCGGCTGTCACCCAACTCCTGCTCCACGGTGCACAACCCGGCCCGCGACTGGGAGTACCTGATCTTCCTCCCGGGCAGCGGCTACCCGGAACGCACCGCCCGCGTCCCCGACCTGAGCCGGGCGAAGGGCATCCACCACACCGCGCGGGAGGTGGACGAACAGGGCCGCCAGGTGATCTCCGGACGCACCCTCGACCTGGACGACCGGGCCCGCTGCCTGCTCTTCGACGAATCCACCCCCGGCCTGTGACGCACTGCTCGTGACGCCCCGGCCGTGACGTCCCGCCAGTCGGTCCCCGCCTGATCCCCGTCGGTGCCCCGCCTGACCCCGCAGACCCGCCCGGTCCCCTTCCCTCCCCTCCCGCCGTCCCGCCCCGGCCCCGCCACCGCCGCCCGGCGGGTGCCGTCCCCGGCCCGTCCGAGCTTCCCCTGCAGCCGCCTCCCCTGCCTCCGGCCGAGGAAAACGATCCGGCCCTTCAGGCGGGGTGGGTCAACGGTCGACCGATCGACCCCACCTCGCGGGGCCCGGCGCCCCGTCAGGAGCACCGGACCCGTCCCTCACCGGCCGGGGTGGTGGACGAACACGTAGCTCTCCCGGTCCAGTTCGGTGATCTCCACACCGAACGCGGCCGGCACCCGGACGTACCCGCGCAGCAGATCGGTCACCCGGGCCGAGAGGGTGCCCCTGGCCTCGGCGCTGCGGCCGGCCAGGATCTTGATCTCCACCAGCACCACGGCCTCCGTCGAGGCACCGTCACCGACCAGGTGCCGCGCGGCCGGACGCACCAGCGTCTTGCAGTCGGCCGCCCGGGTCTCGATGACCTCGGGAATCAACTGGTGCACCTCCTTGGCGAAGCCCAGCACGTCGAATTCCAGGCCCGGCGAGTGGTCGATCAGGATCTGCGGCACCGCAGTCGTCCTCCCCGGACGGCGGGCCCCACCGGGACCTTCCCGGATCGCCGCGTCCGTGATCCAGAACATAGTCCCGCGACGACTCTTCCGGCGGGCATACTGGCGCAATGCCCGACCGCCGCCCGCCCGATGCCATCGAGCCCCCGGACCCGTTCGAAGGTCTGGTCCTGGACGAGGACTTCGTCCGTGCCGCCACCGTGAACGAACCGTCCGCCCGGGCCCGGATGCTCGCCGAACGCTGGCGCCGCGAACCCCCGGTCGACCCGGGCGGCCGCCGCTGGCCCGTGGACGGCCCGGCCCGGGCCCGCCGGAACCGCTCCACCGGGCGGTCCGGGCGCTTCCTCCGCCTCCGCCGGCCGCGCCGCCGCGACGGCGATCCGCTCGGCACCCGGTTCCGCACGCTCAGCCGGGGCGAGCGCTGGACGGCCGTGCTCGGCACCCTGATCGTCCTGCTGGTGGTCGGCGGTCTGCTGTTCGGCCCGAACCGGGCGCACACCCCGCAGGTCACCGCCGCCGGCGCCCGGCCGGGCAGCCCCCGGCCCGCCGCCGACCGGGCACTTCCGGACGGCGGCACGTTCGCCGGCAGCAAGTGCGGGCAACACGGCTACCACCGCTTCCCGGCCGCCGCCGATGCGGTCCCCACCGGGGAGTCCACCGGCCCCTGGCTGCGCTTCGCCTCCTACGGGTACCGGCAGGCGGGCGCCGACCAGCCCGGCGAGTTCGTCTTCGACCTGCAGCTCGGCTCCGGCTCGGACACCGCTCTGGCGCTCCCCGCGCCGCTGGGCAGCGCGGGCGTGGCGGTCGAGATCGAGGGGCCGAACGGTGTGGTGGCCGCCGCCTACGGGCTGACCGGCGCGGTGGAGGACGCCGCCCACACCCCCGACGGCCGGGGCTGGCTGGTCACCGGGGCCGGCGCCTCGGTCCACGTGGTGCTGCCCGCCGCCGCCCTCTGCCCGGGCGTCGACGCGCAGGCCCTGGCCGCCGGTCTGACGCCGGTCACCGACGACCACCGCACCATCACCGGGCCCGCGCCCTACACCCTCACGGTGTCGGTCGCCGACCCCGAGATCGCCGAACTGCGCCGCATCGCGGGCGCGGAGCTCCACAGCGAGGTACTGGCCGCCACCAACCAGTTGCCGGCCTCGGCCGCGAAGCCGGTCTGACCGACGGGCGCACCGGGGGCTGCCCGCCCCACGGGGGTGGGGATACCCCCACCCCGAAGCCACCGGCCGCCTTCATGGCGGGTGACCTGCGAGTTTCCTAGCGTTGACGGTGTCCCGGAGCGAGACCGCCGGGGCGCCGTCTCCGAGGAAGGCTCCACCATGTCGCCCCGCCTGCGCCGTTCCGCCTCCGGCCGGCCCGCCCCGTCCGCCGCCCCCGGGCCCGCCCGGCCCGCCACCGGGGTGCCCGCCGTGGAGTTGCGCGCGGTGCGCCGCAGTTACGGGCGCGGCGCGAACGCGGTGCGTGCGCTCGACGACGTCGACCTGGTGCTCGAAGCGGGCACCTTCACGGCCGTGATGGGACCGTCCGGCTCCGGCAAGAGCACCTTCCTGCAGTGCGCGGCGGGCCTGGACCGACCGGACGCGGGCCAGGTGTTCCTGGCCGGGCAGGAAATCAGCTCGCTCGGCGAGGACCGGCTGACCAAGCTGCGGCGCACCCGGATCGGTTTCGTCTTCCAGTCCTTCAACCTGCTGCCGTCCCTGACGGTCCTTCAGAACGTGCTGCTGCCGCAGCGCCTGGCCGGTCTGCGGCAGGACCGGGCCCGGGCCCGCGAACTGCTGTCCCGGGTCGGCCTGGACCAGCACGCCTCGCGCCGCCCCGGGCAGCTCTCCGGCGGCCAGCAGCAGCGCGTGGCGCTGGCCCGCGCGCTGGTCACCGGCCCCGACGTGATCTTCGCGGACGAGCCGACCGGCGCGCTCGACACCCGCAGCGCCCACGAGGTCCTCGGCCTCCTGCGGGACGCGGTGGACGGCCTGGGCGCGACGGTCGTGATGGTCACGCACGACCCGGTCGCCGCCTCCTTCTCCGACCGCGCGGTCTTCCTGGCCGGCGGCACCCTCGCCGGCGAGATCCGCCGTCCCGACCCGCGCGCCGTCGCCGACCGGATGCTCACCCTCTCCGCCACCCCCGCGACGGCCGCCGCATGACCCTCCCCCGCACGACTCTCCCCCGCGCGGTCCGCTGTCCCGGGCCCGCCACCGCCCGACCGACCGCCACCCGCACCCTGGAGCCGACCGCATGAGCAACGGACTGGCCCGCGCCGCCGTGCGCTTCCGCCCCGCGTCCTTCGCGGGAACGTTCCTCGCCCTGCTGTTCGCCTCCGCCGTCGTGACGGCCTGCGGCGTGCTGCTGCAGACCGGCCTGACGGCGAGCGTGGCACCCGTGCGGTACGCCGACGCACCGATCGTGGTGGCGGCGGACCAGCAGGTGAAGTCGACCGTCAAGCGCGGCGAGGACACCGAGACGATCACCCAGTCGCTCCCCGAACGGGCCCGGCTGGACAGCGGGTTGACCGCCACCGTGGCGTCCCTGCCGGGCGTCGACCGGGCCCTGCCGGACTCCGCGTTCCAGGTCTCGGCCACCGGCACCGGCCGGTCCGGCCCTTCCGAACCGGCCGGCGGGAACGGGCTGTCCGACGGTTCCGGGCTCACCGGCCGGGGCTGGGGCGCACTGGGCATCGCCCCGGGCGAGCGGCTGGCCGAGGGCCGGGCGCCCGCCGACGGGGAACTGGTGCTGGACACCGCCAGTGCCCGCGCCGCGCACCTCGCCCCCGGCGACACCCTCACTCTCACCACGCCTGCGGGCAGTGCCGCCTACCGGATCTCCGGCCTGGCCGAGGCGCAGCCCGGCTCGGCCACGGTGTGGTTCTCCGACTCCACCGCCGACCGGATCTCCGGGCACCCGGGCCGGATCGACGCGATCGTGCTGCGGCCCGCCCCGGGCACCGACCCGCGGGGCCTCGCCGACGAACTGCGCCACTCGCTGGACGGGCGGGCCCAGGTGTCGACGGACCGGCAGCGCGGCGCGGTGGAACAGCCCGCGCTGTACGGGGCCAAGGAGATGCTGACGGGGATCGGCGGGTCCTTCGGCGGGATCGCGGCCATGACGGCGGTGTTCGTGGTGGCCGGGACGATCGCCCTGGCGACCGGCCAGCGGGCCCGGGAGTTCGCGCTGCTGCGCACCATCGGGGCGACGCCCCGCCAGATCCGCCGGTCGATCGCCGCGGAGGCGGCGCTGGTGGCCCCGGTGGCCGCGGCGATCGGTGTGCTGCCCGGTCTGGCGCTGGCCCGCTGGTGGTTCGGCGAGTTGGTCTCGCGCGGTGCGGTGCCCCCGGACGTGGTGCTCGGGGTCGGCCCGCTGCCGGTGCTGGCCGCCGTCGCGGCGTGCACGGTGACGGCGCTGGCGGCCGGGTGGTTCGCGGCCCGGCGCAGCGCCCGGATGCGGCCTTCCCAGGCGCTCGGCGAGGCGACTGCGGGGCCGGGTCGCCCCGGGGTGGCCCGGACGGTGACGGGCGCGGTGTTCACGGCGGGTGCGGTGGTCTTCGCGGTCGTGGCGGCCAACCTGACGGGGGAGGCGGTGGCGAACACCGCGCTGGGCGTGGTGCTGTGCTTCCTGGTCTCGGTGGCGCTGCTCGGCCCGTGGCTGGTGCGCGGCGCGGTGGGCCTGTTCGGTGTGCTGCTGCGGGCGGGCGGGGCGCCGGCTTCGCTGGCCGCGGACAACGCCCGGGCCTCGTCCCGGCGGCTGGCTTCGGCGACCGTGCCGATCGTGATGGTGACGGCGTTCTGCGGCACGCTGGTGTTCCTGCAGTCGAGCCTGCAGCACACTGCGGCCGAGCACGTCCGCCAGGGGCTGACGGCCGACCTGGTGGTGACCGCGCAGCCCGGCCGCCCCGGTCTGCCGGCGGGCACGGTGGAGCGGGCCGGGCAGGTTCCCGGGGTGACCGCGGCGGTCGCCCTGCGGCCGACCGGGCTGGTGTACCAGCAGTCCGGCGACGTCCTGGGCACGGCCACCGCACTGGGCGTGGACGGTGACCCGGCGGCCCTGCCGTCGGTGCTGGACCTGGGTGTCACCTCCGGTTCGCTGGCCGACCTGTCCGGTTCCGCGGACACCATCGCGCTGGACTCGACGCTCGCCGACAGCCTCGGCGTCCGGGTCGGTGAGCGGGCCCCGCTCTGGCTCGGTGACGGCACCCGGGTCGAGCCGACGGTGGTCGCCACCTACGGCCGGGGCCTCGGCCTCGGCGAGGCGCTGCTCCCCGGTGCCACCGCCACCGCGCACAGCACGTCCTCCTACCCGACCCAACTGTTGGTCGCGCAGGCCCCGGGCACGGACCGGGCCGCCACCGCCGAGGCCCTGTCCGGGCTCGCCCCCGGCGGGCTGTCGGTGACGGACCGCCGGGGCTACGCGGCACAGGCGGACCGGCAGCGCGAACTGGGCGCTTGGGCGAACAACGTGATGGCTGCCGTGCTGGCGGGCTTCGCGGCACTGAGCGCCGCCAACACCCTGGTGATGACGGTGCTGGACCGCCGCCGCGAGATCTCCCTGCTGCGGTTGGCGGGCACCACTCGCCGCCAGGTCCGCGCGATGCTCCGCTGGGAGGCCCTGCTGATCGCCGTGATCGGCCTGGCCACCGGCGCCGCCATCGCCTGGACCACCCTCACCCCGATCACCCGCGCCCTCACCTCCTCCTCCCCCCACGTCCCCCTCGGCACGGCCCTGCCGCTCGCCGCCGGAACGGCCCTGCTCTGCCTCGCCGCCACCGCCCTCCCGGGCCGCGCCCTGCTCCGCTCCCGCCCCACCACCCGCTGACGGTCCTTGCACCGCCCCGCCCCCGGGCCATTGGGCCGTCCCCTCCCCCCTGTGGAGGGGACGGCCCAACGGTGTCGACGAACCTCTGCCGTCACTGCTCCGCCGGGTTCAGAGCGCGACCGGCCGGCAACTCCGCCACTCGATCCCGTCCAGCCTCCCACCCTCTCCGACGGCCGGCCGGCCCGCCCTCTCCGTCCGTCCTCCCGGCGCGCACGGGCTCCGTCGCACTGTGCAGTTGTCAAAGATCGGAACGCGGTGGCGGCCGCAGCGCTGCTTGCCCTCCCTCGTCGGCCATGACCGGCCCGGTCGCGGGGTCAGGCCGTCATGGTCGGCCGAGCAGCTGAGTGCCGGCGACGCTCTCCGTGCGGGCGGTGAAGAACTCGGTGAACCCCTTCACGAACTCCTCCTCGGTGATCTGTCCGTCCCCGTCGGTGTCCAGCTGACGGAAGCCGTGGGTCAGTTCGGCCGGGTGGACGCGGGAGCCGCCGAACAGGGTGCGGTACTCCTCGGCGTCCAGCAGGCCGCTGTGGTCGCGGTCGGCGGCGTGGAACATGGCACGGACGGCGACGTGCAGGCCCTGGTCGAGGTAGGCCGGGTCGCGGTCGGTGCCGGCCAACATGGCGGTGACGAACTCCTCGCAGGAGATCTCCCCGTTCCCGTCGGCGTCCATGGTGGCCAGCAGGTGGTGCCACCAGGTGTCGAAGGCCGCGTACACGGCGGATTCTCCGGCCCGGTCCAGTTCCAGCGGCCAGCAGATGTTGTGCGCCATCGCCTCGAAGTCGGCGGAGGTGAGCCGCCCGTCCCCGGTCTGGTCCATCACCTGGCGGTAGAAGGCGGCGATCCGCCCCGGCCGGTTGTCCCGGCGTGGTCGTGGCGTGCGGGCGCGGCGGGGTGCGGCGGCCTGCGGCGGCCGGGCCCGGTCGCCGCTGGGCAGCGTGCGGTAGCGCAGGTGGTCGGGCAGTTGCAGCGCCACCGTCCGGGCGCCGCGGTGGACGAGCCAGGAGAGCACCGCCGCGCCCCGGCTGCGCGGCAGGCCGAACTTGGCGCGGAACTCCGGTGGCAGGTCGGCCAGGGTGAGTGCGGTCAGGAAGCGGGCGACGATCCGGCGCAGCAGCGGCCAGGCGGGTCGCAGTCGGCCGAGGCGGCGCGGGGCGGGTGCGCGGGTCAGGACGGTGTACAGCATGTCCTGGGCGGCTTCGGTGAGTTCCAGGGTGTCCCGGATGGTGGCGCGGATGTATCCGGGGACGTCGGCGGCGGTGGGCGGGAACAGTTCGTCGGGGAGTTCGAAGGCGGTGCAGACCTCGCGGAACTCCCGGTAGAGCCGGTCCAGTTGGGCGGGGCGCAGCGGGCGCCCGGAGAGTGCCCGCAGGGCGGTCATCGCCTCGTAGAGGGTCACCAGCACCCAGACCCGGACGGCGGGGTCGAGCGCGGTGTAGGGGCGGCCCCGGTCGTCGGTGCCGGAGATCCGGTGGTGGCTCCGTTCGAGCCGCTGGATCTCCCGGCGCAGTGCCTCCCGGTCGGAGAAGAACAGGCGGCGGCCGCTGTCCATCGTGTGCTCGATCCGCCGCCACGGGTGGTTGCGGTAGGTGGACAGTTGGCTGACCCCGGCGCCGACCGCCGGATGCGCGTTCTGCAGGACCAGCAGCCGCCAGGCGACCAGCGCGATCCGCTGCTCGCCCAGGGTGCGGCGCAGCATCGAGTCCGCTCCGGCCCGTGCGGTGCCCGCCCCGGCCGTGCTCCCGGCGGCGTCGGCGTTCGTCCTGATCGTTTCCGTCATGGTTCGCTCCCCCCTGGGCGTTTCGGCCCGACCCGTACTGCTTTCGTCTCGTCGGCAACCCTAGGGGCCGCAGGGGCGGGAACCTTGTCCTCCGAAGACCAAACCACCCAGCGGGGCGAATCTTCGTGCGATTCTTCACCCCTGCGGGCGGACCACGATCAAGCGAAGTTGACGGTGGGTCAGGAGTGGCGCACGGGAAACCGGGAGGCCGCGGGGACGCGCCCGGCCGCGGGGGCCGGTCAGTCCCACCAGAACGACCACCGCTCCGCCCCGACCAGTCCGGCGGCGTACTCGGTGAGCGTGCCCGCGCCCTGGAAGACGTTGTCGGGACAGAACGCGAAGTGCTCGGCGGCGATCCGGAGCGCGCTCCCCGCGTCCTCGGGCGGGGCGGGCACGCTCAACTCCAGTTCCGCGAAGCCGGCCTGGACCAGCCGCGTGCCGTAGCGGCGCTCCCAGTCCAGCAGGACGGCGGACACCTTGGCGATGTCGTCCTCGTGGTTGACCGGGCCGCACCACCCGCAGGCGGTCAGCGCCTCGGCCCCGGTGGCGGCGGCGACCAGGCCGATCCGCAGTCCCGCGTCGCCCGCGCACAACTCCCGGGCGAGCGCCCGGGCCGCCCCGTCGGGGTCGCCGACGCTCCCGGCGGCGGGCGCGGTGCCGGGCCATCCGCCGAGGAACGGGGCGACGGAGCGCCCGAGTTCGGAGCTCTCCTGCGGGTCGAGCGATTCGCCGTCGGAGTCCACGAGCGTCGAGTACTCCCAGCCGGTGCGCAGCAGCGCGGCCGGGTCGTACCAGTCGGGCTCGCTGGCCGAGACGGTGCTGAGCTCGCCCGTCCCCCACGGCCGGAACTCCTCCTCCCCCGCCCGCAGCGGTGCGAGCAGCAGCGGCCACAGACCACTGCGCGGGTGCTCGCGGTGCAGTTCCTCCCACAGGCCGAACGGGGCGGGCCCGTCGCTCAGCCAGAGCACGGGGGCCAGGCCCTCCTCGTCCTCCCCGGGGCTGACCAGCCGTCCGGTCGGCAGCAGATCGGCCACGGCACTCGGGTCCCCGCTGGGCAGCAGACGGCGCAGATCGCGCTCGGCATCGGTCATGCGAACACGCTAGCGACCGCCGGTGACGATCCCCCGCCACCGCAGCGCCGTTTCCGTGCCGCACGCACCGCATGCCCGTACGCCCACCCGCTCGTCCGTCCGCTCGTCCGTCCGCTCCGCCCCGCCCCCGCCCCCGACCGCGGCCCCGGTCCCCTGCGGTCAGCGCTGCGCGGCCGCGTCGAGCGTCCGGTGTTCGAGCCCGAGCCGCCGGTAGAGCCCGATCGCCGGTTCGTTCCAGGCGTCCACCATCAGCGCCGCGCACGGCGAACGCCCGAGGATCCCGTCGAGCACCAGTCGGCAGGCCGCCGCCGCGTGCCCGCGTCCGCGCCCGTGCACGGGATCGCTGACGACCCCGGCGAGCAGGCCGACGGCGGGGGCGGGCCAGGCGTCGGCGGCGACGGCGGTCAGCCGTCCCGCCTCGTCCCGGACGCCCGCCCAGGCCCGGACGCCCGGGCGGTGCGGGTGGGCGTGCGAGGCGGGGAAGTGTCGGTCGATCAGCTCCGCGGCCTCGTCCAGTTCGCCGGGCGCGAGCCAGTGCGCGACGGCCCGGCCCTGACCGCCGACACCCTCACCCGCCGCCCGGCCCGCGAACGCGCCCGTCCCGACCGTCCCGACACCGACCGCCCCGACACCGTCGAGCGGCGACAGGCCGGCCGCGGTGCGCTGCATCCACCCGAAGCGCCCGCTGAGTTCGAGGCCCTCGCGGCGGGCGCAGAGTTCGGCGAGCAGCCCGGCGTCACCGAACGGGCGGTAGCTCGGGCCGACGAAGGCCAGCAGCTCGTCCAGCAGCGGCAGCAGGTCCTCGACGGGGCCGCGGACGGCGATCCGGTCGCGCCCGGAGAGGGCGGGGGAGGCGACGGCGACGGCCCGGCCGCGGGCCCAGGCGCGGGCGCCGCCGGTGAAGCCCTGGGCGGCCCAGACCAGCACGCTGTCGTCGTCGGTGGCGGTGCGGAGTTGTTCCTCCGCGGTCAGTTCGAACACGCACCCATTCTGCGCCGGGCCCCACCGGCCACCCCGCCCGGGGTGCCCACCGGGCTCACCGCCTGCCGCACCCGACGCCACCCGCCCGGAGCGGTCCGCGAGCCGTGCGGCGGCCGTTCGCCGACCGGTTCCCTCCCGCGTGACGCCCCGTGGGTCGACGCTCCTCCCGTGCCACCACCGGCTGACGAACGGTCAGCACTCCACCGGGACGGTCGGGTTCGACGGTGCGGGAGTGGACGCGGGGCCGGTATTTCATTACGGTCTGGCTTCAAACTCACATTCGTACGATCACTCGAACGAATGAGTCCGACCGGAAGAAGGAGCCTCGATGGCCTCCCACCGCCGTCCCAAGCAGCCGAGTCGCGCCCGGGTGGTCGCCCTCACGGGTGCCGCCGTGACCGCGGTGGCCCTCTCGGCTCAGGTCGGCGCCCAGGCGGCACCGGCCCAGCCGTCCAAGGACGAGGTCAAGGCCCAGGTCGACAAGCTCTCCGAGGAGATGGAGCAGGCCACCGAGAAGTACAACGGCGCCAAGGAGCGGGCCGACCAGCTGCGCCAGCAGGCCGGCCAGTTGCAGGACCAGGTGGCCCGGAGCCAGGAGCAGCTGACCGAACTGTCCGCGGGGCTCGCGCAGGTGGCCGCCGACGAGTACCGGCAGGGCGGTGTCGACCCGTCGATGCAGCTGATGCTCTCCGCCGACCCGGACCAGTACCTCGCCAAGGCGTCCTCCTTCGACCAGGCCGCCAGCACCCAGAGCGAGGTCCTCAAGGCGCTCAAGGACCAGCAGCGCCGCCTGGACCAGCAGAAGCAGGAGACCGCGGCGGTCCTGGCCGAGCTGGACGGCGAGACCCGGACGCTGAACGACACCAAGGTCGAGGTGCAGTCCAAGCTCGCCGAGTCGCGCCGGCTGCTCAACCGGCTCAGCGCCGCCGACCGGGCCGCGATCCTGGCGGACGGCGCGGGCGCCGCCTCGCGCGACTCCAGCCGGATCGACATCTCCACCCTCCCGAAGGCGAGCAGCGCCGCCGCCCAGACCGCCGTGGACGTCGCGCTCGACCAGCGGGGCAAGCCGTACGTCTGGGGAGCCCAGGGCCCGAACAGCTTCGACTGCTCCGGGCTGATGGTGTACGCGTACGCCCAGGCCGGCGTGCACCTGCCGCGCACCTCGCAGGAGCAGGCCGGGGTCGGCAGCAGCGTGGGCCGCGACTGGCACAACGCGCAGCCGGGCGACCTGGTGGTCTACAACGTGCACGGCGCCCAGGACCACGTCGCGATGTACATCGGCAACGGCACGGTGGTGCACGCGCCGAAGCCCGGGGCCCCGGTCCGCACCATGGCGGTCGACGCGCTGACGATCAGCACCATCCGCCGGGTCTGAGCCCGGTCCGCGCGCCCGCTCAGGCGCGGGCGACGGCCCGCCGTTCGGGCAGCTGGCCGGCCACGATCGAGGCCAGGGCCAGCGCGAAGCCCAGCAGTTGCACCGCACCGAGGGTCTGCCCCAGCAGCAGCGCACCGAGCACCGCCGCGACCAGCGGCGACAGTAGGCCGAGCACCGCGACGCCGGTGACCGGGAGCCGGCCGATGCCCTGGAACCAGAGCGCGTAGGTGAGCAGCCCGCCGACCAGGCCGAGCCACAGGTAGCCGAGCGCGGCCCGGCCGTCGACCGCCGGGGGCGCGCCCTCGAACAGGAAGGCGAGGGGCAGCAGGAACAGGCCGCCGGCGGTGAGTTGCCAGCCGGTCAGCGCGAGCGGGCCGACGCCCTCGGGGCGGCCCCAGCGCTTGGTGAGCGTGACGCCGAGGGCCATGGTGGCGGCGCCGCCGAGGCCGGCCGCCACGCCGACGGCGTCCAGTGCCGCGCTCGGTCCGATCACCACCAGTCCGACGCCGGCCACGCCGACCAGCCCCCAGCCGAGCCGCCGCGGGGAGAGCCGCTGGCGGAGCACCGGGACGGTGAGCAGGGCGACGATCACGGGCTGGGCGGCGCCGAGGGTGGCGGCCACGCCCCCGGGCAGGCGTTCGGCGGCGGTGAAGAGCAGCGGCAGGAACAGCCCGATGTTCAGCACGCCGAGCGCGGCGGCCTTGCCCCACCAGGCGCCGCGCGGCAGCGTCCGGGTGAGGGCCAGGGCGATCAGCCCGGCGGGCAGGGCGCGCAGCAGGCCGGCGAACATCGGGTGCCCCTGCGGCAGCAGTTCGGTGGTGACCACGTAGGTGGTGCCCCACACCGCCGGGGCGAGCGCGGTGAGGGCGGTGCGGCGCAGGACGCCGGTGCCCGGGCCCCGGCCGCTGCCGTCCCGGGGCGGACCGGCGGACGGGGAAGGGGGGTCGAGCGGGCTGGCGGTCGGGGTGGTGCCGGTGTTCGCTCTCATGTCCGGCAGTCTCGCCCCGGCCCGATCGATGAGTCCAACACATGCTTGTCAGCTCATCGATCTCGTTCCACGATGGATCGTATGGAACTCCAGCAGGTGCGCTACGTCCTCGCGGTCGCCGAGACGCTGAGCTTCACCCGGGCCGCCGAGCGCTGCCTGGTCGTGCAGTCGGCGCTCAGCCACCAGATCGCCCGGCTCGAACACGAGCTGGGCGCCCGGCTGTTCGAACGCACCAGCCGCAGGGTCCGGCTGACCTCCGCCGGTGAGGCTTTCCTGCCCGCCGCCCGGCAGTGCCTGGAGGCGGCCGAGCGGGCGGCGGCCGAGGTCGCGGCGGCGGTCGGCGAGGTGCGCGGGCGGCTCGCGGTCGGGCTGATCTCGACCGTCACCGCGGTGGACATTCCGGCCGGGCTCCGCGAGTTCCGCGGCCGGCACCCGCGGGTGCGGATCGGGCTGCGGGTCGGCGCCAGCAAGGACCTGGTCGAGCAGGTCCGCCGAGGGGCCCTGGACGTCGCCTTCCTGGGGCTGCCCACCACCTTCCGGCCCGAGGGAGTGACGGCCCGCGAGCTCGCCCGGGGCCGGCTGGTCGCCGCGGTCGCCCCGGACCACCCGCTGGCCTCCCGACGGCGGGTGCCGCTGCGCGACCTGGCCGCCGAACCCTTCGTCGACCTCCCGGCGGGCAGTGCGGGGCGGGCCCAGACCGACCTGGCGTTCGCCGCCGCCGGGCTGGTGCGCGACGTGGCCTTCGAGGTCGACGAGGCGTCCTACATCCCGCGCCTGGTCGGCCAGGGGCTGGCGGTGGCCATGCTGCCCGCCGCGTACGTGCCGCAGTTGACCGGCATCGCCGTCGTCGAGGTCACCGACGCGCCGACCCGGATCGAGACGGTGGTCTGGCCGCGCACCGGCCCCACTCCGGCGACCGCGGCCTTCCTCGCACTGCTCGGCATTCCGGAGGGCCCCGCCTGAACCGGCCCGCCCGACCATCAAGTCATACGGTCGGAAGGTCAGATGATGGCCCGTCAGGTCTCCGGTGCGTTGCGCCCCGTGTCCTCCCGTTGCCGCTTCCGCGATCCGCTGGCGGGCCGTTCGCGGCCTGTGCTTACCTGGCGCCGTGACCGTCCGGCGGCGCCGCGCCGCTCGTGCGGAAGGCACCCCGGGCCGCGCAGGCCCGCCGTCGGTGCCCCCTGCCCACCCTCCCGCGTCCGAGCGACGGCCCTGCGCCGTTCCCGCGGCACGCCCGTGATCCGTACAGGAGCAGCATGTCCGAGCAGAGCCCCGAGGCCGTTCCCGGCTGGTCGTTCGAGACCCGGCAGATCCACGCGGGCGCGCAGCCCGACCCGGCGACCGGGGCCCGGGCGGTGCCGATCTACCAGACCACCTCGTTCTCCTTCCGGGACACCGCGCACGCCGCGGACCTGTTCGCGCTCGCCGAGCCGGGCAACATCTACACCCGCATCCACAACCCGACCACCGACGTGCTGGAGCAGCGCCTCGCCTCGCTGGAGGGCGGCGTGGCGGCGGTCGCGGTGGCCTCCGGGCAGGCCGCCGAGACGCTGGCGCTGCTGACGGTGGCCGGGGCCGGCGACCACCTGGTCTCCTCGGCCTCGCTGTACGGCGGGACGTACAACCTGCTGCGGCACACCCTGCCCCGGTTCGGCATCGAGGTGAGCTTCGTCGAGGACCCGGACGACCTGGAGGCGTGGCGGGCGGCGGTCCGCCCGAACACCAAGGCGCTGTTCGCGGAGTCGCTGGGCAACCCGCGCGGAAACGTGCTGGACGTGCGCGGCGTCGCGGACGTCGCGCACGCCGCCGGGGTGCCGCTGATCGTCGACAACACCGTGCCGACCCCGTACCTGCTGCGGCCGCTGGAGCACGGCGCGGACGTCGTGGTGCACTCGGCCACCAAGTTCCTCGGCGGCCACGGCACCACCATCGGCGGCGTGGTCGTGGACGGCGGGAGCTTCGACTTCGGCGCCCACCCCGAGCGCTTCCCCGGCTTCAACGAGCCCGACCCCAGCTACCACGGCCTGCGCTTCTGGGACGCCCTCGGCCCGGGCGCGTTCGCCGCCAAGCTGCGGGTGCAACTGCTCCGCGACCTCGGCCCCGCGCTCTCCCCGCACTCGGCGTTCCTGCTGCTGCAGGGCGTGGAGACGCTGTCGCTGCGACTGGAGCGGCACACCGCGAACGCCCTCGAACTGGCCCGCTGGCTGGAGCAGCGCGACGAGGTCGCGGTCGTCCACTACCCGGGCCTGCCGTCCAGCCGCTGGTACGACGCGGCGAAGCGCTACCTGCCGCGCGGCGCGGGCGCGGTGCTCTCCTTCGAGCTGCGCGACGGCGTCGAGGCGGGGCGGCGGTTCGTGGACGGGCTGGAACTGTTCAGTCACCTCGCCAACATCGGGGACGTGCGTAGCCTGGTGATCCACCCGGCCTCGACCACGCACAGCCAGCTGGACGCCGAGCAGTTGGCGGCCACCGGCACGGCGCCGGGCCTGGTGCGCCTGTCGGTCGGGCTGGAGAGCGTCACGGACCTGCGGGCCGACCTGGAGGCGGGTTTCCGTTCGGCGAAGGGCGCGTCCTGAACGGCTCGGCGCAGCACGCCGTCCCGCCGCTCCCCGAGGTGTCCGCGGCACCGGCCTCCGGGGCCTGGCGGGACGGCGACCCGGTCGGCGGGCGGCGCTGGTTCGCGCTGCCCGGACCGCTCGCCCTGGAGGCGGGCGGCGTCCTGCCCGGCGCGCGGCTGGCCTACCAGACCTGGGGTGCGCCGCGCCCGGACGGCTCCAACGCGGTGCTGGTGCTGCACGCGCTGACCGGAGACAGCCACCTCACCGGCCCGGCCGGGCCCGGTCACCCGACGGCGGGCTGGTGGACGGAACTGGTCGGGCCCGGACGGGCGTTGGACACCGACCGCTGGTTCGTCGTCGCACCGAACGTGCTCGGCGGCTGCCAGGGGTCCACCGGGCCGTCCTCGGTCGCGCCGGACGGGCGGCCGTGGGGCAGCAGGTTCCCGTTCCTCACCCAGCGCGACCAGGTCGCCGCCGAGGTGCTCCTCGCCGACGCCCTCGGCATCGACCGCTGGGCGCTGGTGGTCGGCGGCTCGATGGGCGGGATGCGCGCCCTGGAGTGGGCGGTGGCGCACCCGCGGCGGGTCGGGGCGCTGCTGGTGCTGGCCACCGCGGCGGCCGCCTCGGCCGAGCAGATCGCGCACGCCTCCGCACAGGTGCACGCGATCCGCGCGGACCCGGGGTGGCACGGCGGCGACTACCACCACCTGCCGCCGGGTCACGGCCCGCACCGGGGCCTGGGGCTGGCCCGCCGCCTGGCCCAGATCACCTACCGCAGCGAACCGGAGCTCACCGCCCGTTTCGGACGCGCCCCGCAGTCCGGCGAGCACCCCTGGCGGGGCGGGCGGTTCGCCGTCGAGTCGTACCTCGACCACCACGCCGCCAAGCTCGCCCACCGCTTCGACGCGGGCAGCTACGTCGTGCTCAACCAGGCCATGAACGCGCACGACCTCGGCCGGGGCCGGGGCGGTGCCGCCGCGGCGCTGCGCCGGGCCGCCGTCCCGGCGCTGGTCGCCGCGGTCGACTCGGACCGGCTGTACCCGCCCGCCCAGCAGTCCGAACTGGCCGCGCTGCTGCCGGACGCCGACGCGCCGCGGGTGCTCTCCTCGCCGTACGGCCACGACGGGTTCCTGCTGGAGACCGGGCAGGTGGCGCCGCTGTTCGCCGAACTGCTGCCGACCGCCCACCGCTGAACCCCGGGCCGGGGCCCGCGGGTTCAGGCGATCGAGGCGGCCACGATCGCGGCGGCGGCCAGGTTGCAGCTGGCCGACACCCACACCGCCGGGTGCGGCTCGGTGGAGACCAGGATCGCGCCGAGCCGCCCGGGGGTGAGCAGGTCCAGCAGCCAGAACGCGAGCGCCATCAGCAGCAGGCCCAGGACGCCGAAGCACAGCGTGGACAGCAGTCCCTTGCCGAAGTCCTCGTAGGTGTAGCGGATCGCGGTGTAGACGATGCCGCCGACGCCGAGCAGCGCCGAGCTGAGCAGCACCGCCGCGTTGCGGTTGCCCTCGGCCCAGATCAGCCGGCCCAGCTTGCCGGGGGTGAGGACGTCGATCAGCAGGTAGCCGAGCAGCAGCAGGAGCAGGCCGACCAAGCCGTAGACGGCGGCCGCGCCGAGGCCGTGGAGTATGTCGTTCATCTGCGGGGACTCTCCGGAGGGTCGGACGGCCGCACGGGCCACAACTCGGTCAAGGATCGGCAAAAGATATCCCATGCACCTGGTGTCCCGTCAGTTCCCCGGGGCACCTCCCCTATCATCCGACGACCCGCGTACGATGATCCGCCATGACACCGCCGCCCTCCTTGACCACCGGACCGGACCGGCCGACGCCCGGTGCCCGCCGCCGCTCGGGCTTCGTCGCCCTGGGCATGGTCGGCACCCTCGCGCTGACCCTCTCCGGCTGCTCCTCGTCCACCAGGACGCCGAGCCGCTGCGTCGACCCGAGCACCCTCAAGGTCCTCGACTCGCACTCCTGCTCGGCGGGCGGCTCGGGGGCGGGCCAGTGGTACTACTGCGGTTACGGCAGCACCACCGCGAGCGGCGGGACCTTCAGCAAGTCCGCGGCCAAGCGCGGCGGCTTCGGCTGCCCCAAGGGCAGCAGCAGCGGTTCGGGCGGGGGCTGATCCGGTTGCGCCGCCACACCATCACCCCGCGCCCCGACTGGCTGGCCACCGTCGAGTCCCAGGGCCTCGTGTACGCGATGTGCTCCGACCCGTGCAACCAGGGCGGCCCGCACGCCTACTGGGACGAGAGCGCCTATTACGAGTTCTCGCTGCCCGAGGTCGAGGCCCTGGAGGAGGTCGTCGAGGAGCTCCACGAACTCTCGCTGGCCGCCGCCGAACACGTGGTGCGCACCGGCCGCTTCGCCGACTTCGGCATCACCGACCCGCGGCTGGCCGCCGTCGTCGCCGAGTCCTGGCGCCGCCGCGAGGAGCAGCCCAGCGTGTACGGCCGCTTCGACCTCGCCTACGACGGCACCGGGCCGGCCAAGCTGTTCGAGTACAACGCCGACACCCCCACCTCGCTGATCGAGGCCGCCGGGCCGCAGTGGTTCTGGATGGAGGAGCGCTTCCCCGAGGCCGACCAGTGGAACTCCCTGCACGAGCGGCTGGTCGAGTCCTGGGCGGGCCAGAAGCACCTCCTGCCGCCCGGCCCCGTCCACTTCGCCCACTCCCGCGGCGACACCGAGGGCGAGGACTGGCTCACCACCCTCTACCTGCAGGAGTGCGCCGAGCAGGCCGGCCTGCGGACCGTCGGCATCGCGATGGAGGACATCGGCTGGGACGAGATGTCCGGCCGCTTCGTCGACCTGGAGCACCGCTTCATCCGCTCCGCCTTCAAGCTCTACCCCTGGGAGTGGCTGGTCGACGACGAGTTCGCCGACCACCTGCTGAACGTCATCGACCTCGGCGGCGGCACCGGCTCCACGCTGTGGATCGAGCCCGCCTGGAAGATGCTGCTCTCCAACAAGGCCCTGCTCGCCGTCCTGTGGGAGCTCAACCCCGGGCACCCCAACCTGCTGCCCGCCTACCTCGACGGCCCGCGCGAACTCGCCGACCCGGACGGCCCCGGCTACGCCGCCAAGCCGCTGCTCGGCCGGGAGGGCGCCGGCATCCGCATCGTCGGGCCCGACGGCAGCCAGACCCGGCTCGCCGACTGGGCCGGCGACCCCGACCGCTACGGTGCCGAGGGCCACTGCTACCAGCAGTACCACCCGCTGCCCGACTTCGACGGCAACCGGCCCGTCCTGGGGACCTGGGTCGTCGACGGCGAGTCAGCCGGCCTGGGCATCCGCGAGACGGACGACAGCCCCATCACCCACCAGGGCGCCCGCTTCCTCCCCCACCTGATCCGCTGAGCCCCGCCCCGCCCGCCCCCTGACTCACCGTCAGGGGGCGGCCCCCGTTCCCCCCGCCGCCCGTTCCCCCGCCGGCTCCCTGCCCGCCCTCAGCCCTCCGCGGCGGCGGGCCGGCCCCCGTACGGGCGCTGCGCGGGGATCCGCACGGACGCCCGGCCCTCCCCGGACAGCGGTTGCGGCCCCCGGCGCTGACCGGGCACCGCGGCTCCCGCCGCCGGGACCGGGTACCTGGGGGTGATCCGCGCCAGCGTGGCCAGCCGGGCCCGGCTGGTCTGCCGCTCGACCGCCCCCCGGCACCGGGCCCGGCGGCCGGCCGACACGTCCGGGGCGGTGAAGTGCTCGGCGGCGTAACGGCGGAAGAGTTCACGGCGGGTCATCGAAACCTCCTGGGCGGCCGGGGGCCGACTGGCGGCCGTCATCGGGAGCACCAAGCAAAGCCCCGCCCCGGCGGCCGAACAATGCGTATCCCCTACCCAACATCCGGCCCGAACCCTGGGTACCCCTACTCCCGCCCGACCACTACCCACCCTTCGCCCACCGCGATGGGTACCGCCACGCATTGATCACCGCACCCGGGCCCCGCTTAGCTGGTACCCGTTCCCTCCCACCCTCGACCCGGAGGTCCGGATGACCCGCCGCGAGCGCTTCCGCCTGTACGCCAGCGAGCACTTCACCGCCCTCACCGACCAGCCCGCGACCGGTTCGCGCCGCGGCACCGTCGAACGCCAGACCCGCCGCGCCACCCTCACCCGACTCGCCCGGCTCTCCCACCACCCCCGCCCCTGACACCGACCGCCACCATGACCCTCACCGCCGCCGCCACCGTCCCGGCCGGTCTCCGGTGGCGCGTCGGCCCCAGCGCCGCCGCCCGTCGTCCGGGGCCCGCCGCTCCGCTCCGGCGTCACTCCATTGGCTCACACCGGTGCCCGTTCCCTCAGCCCTCGCTCTCGGTCAGCGCCTCCGCCACGTCCTTCCGCCCCACCCCCAGCTTCCGCAGCACACTGGCCACGTGGTGCTCGACCGTGCGCGGCGACAGGAACAGGGCCTGGGCGATGTCCTGGTTGCTGACCCCCTGGCCCACCAGTTCCGCGACCTGCCGCTCGCGTGGCGACAGCGCCTCGCCGTATCCGCGCCGCCCGGGCGAGGCCATCCGCCCCAGTCCAAGATCACGCCGGACGTGCTGGCAGCGGGCGGCGTCGGAGGCCGCTCCGAGGGTGTTGTAGGTGGCTTCGGCGGCCAGCCGCTCGGCCGCGGTCTGCGGGTCCCGCTCGGCGAGCGCCCGGGCCAGCCGTTCCTCCGCCTTCGCCGCCTCGTAGGGGCGGCCGATCTCCCGCCAGGCGTCCCTGGCCCGGTGGAAGGACTCGATCGCACCGCCCGGGTCCGTGCCCTCCAGCAGCACGCCCCGCGCCTGGTGGAGCCCCGCGTGCGCGGCGGGCGCGTCCGCCCCGCCGAGCGCCTCCGCCGCCTCCTCGGTGAGGTGCCGGGCCGCGCCCTCGTCACCGACGCCCCGCGCGACCTCCACGGCGATCGGCAGCAGTTCCCCGCCGCGGGCCCACGCCCCGGCCTGGCGCAGGATCGCGACCGCGGGCCCCAGCACGACGGCGGCGGCCTCCGCACCGCGCTCCAGCAGTTCCACCGCGCCCAGCCCGGCGGCGGCCCTGATCGCCGCGGTGACCTGCGACTCCCGTTCCCCGTACCTGGCGGCGGACTCGAACTCGGCCCGCGCCACCGCCAGCCGGCCTCGTGAGGCGGCCAGCCGACCGAACAGCATGGCCCGTTCCACCCGGGCCATCGCCACGTCCGGGTACTCGGTGCCGAGCGCCTCGAACCGCTCCTCCAGCCCTTGCCAGCGCCCCGCCAGGCCGTCCAGGCGCAGCAGGGCGATCCTGCTGTAGCACTCCAGGTAGGAGATGGCGGCCTGCCGGGCCAGGGCGCGGCTCTCGGTGAGCAGTCGCCCGGCCCGCCGGTCGTGACCGGTCTCCATCGCGATGTCACCGACGTTGAACAGGGCCCGGGTGGTCTGCCGGACGAGTTCGGGGCTGGAGGCGTCGCGCGGCAGCCGGTCGAGTTCGGGCCACAGTTCGGGGTCTCCCTCGCGGGCCTGGAAGGTGAGCCGGGTGGCCCGGTAGGCGGCGGCCACCTCCTCGTCGGGTTCGCCCTCCAGGGCGGCTGCGGCCTTGGCCATCCGCTCCCAGGCGGCCGCGCCCTCGCCGTCGCGCTCGTTCATCGCGAGCGCGACCAGGGCCCGGGCGGCGCGGGCCGGCCGTTCGGCGATGAGTTCGTCGGCGGCCTGTTCGATCAGGGCGAAGCCGTCCCGGTCACCGCCCTGGACCGCCACCCGCAGCCCTAGGGTCAGCCGGACCTCGCCGCGGTCGGCGACCGGCAACCGGGGGTCGGCGATGATGTCGGCCAGCACCTCGGTGCTGGCGGCGTCGTAGGCGGCGTTCGCGGCGAGTCCGGAGAGCGCCCGGGCGGCCCGTCCCCGGCGCTCGGGGGTGAGGTCGGCCTCCGCGAGCAGTTCGCGCAGCAGCGATCCGGCCGCCGCGGTGTCGCCCTGCTCCACGGCCTGCTCGGCCGCGGCTTCGGCGGCCTGCGGCCAGGCGTTCCGGTCTCCGAGGGCACGGGTGTGCGCGGCGATCCGGGCGAGCGGCTGCGGTTCCCTGGCGCGCAGTGCTTCGACGGCCCGGCGGTGCAGCGCGGACCGGGTCGGGCCCGGTATCCGGCGGTACGCCACCTGCCGGGCGGTTTCCCGGCGGAACGCGTACCGGGCCGGGGCGGGTTCGTCCAGCACTGCCGCGCGCAGGGCCTCCACCAGCCCGGCGGAGACCTGCTCGGCGGACAGCGCGGCGACCTCGGCGATCAGTTCCTCACTTACCGGTTCGTCCAGCACGGCGACCGCCTCCGTCACCGTGCGCGCCTGCCCGCCGAGGCCGGCCAGCCGTTCGGTCACCGCCTCCCGCAGGCCGCGCGGCGGTTCCGCGCCGGACAGGGCCGCTACCGGGTCGGCACGGTGGCCGTCCTCCTGCAGGAGGGCCAGGTCTTCGACGATCGCGGCCGGGAGCCCGCCGGAGCGGTCGTACAGCAGGGCGGCGAGCGCGGATGCCGTACCGGGGCCGGGGCCCGCCCCGGAGCCCGGGACAGGACCTGCGACGGAACCGGCCGAGCCGCTGCCGAGCGCGGTGCGGACCAGTTCCAGTACCTCGGCCCGCTCCAGGGGCCCGACCCGGAGCGGCCCCCCGGAGACGCCGGGCGGGCAGCGGTAGGCCGCTCCCAGCACGGGCGCCCCGTCCGGCAGTTCCTCCGCCCGGTAGGTCACCACCAGTGACAGGCCGGGATGCGGGTCCCTGGCCAGCAGCAGCAACAGCTCCCTGGTACCCCGATCGGCCCACTGCGCGTCCTCGACCAGCAGCACCACCTCGCCCAGCGCACCGAGCAGCGCCAGCAGGCCCTGGGTCAGCCGGTACCGCTCGTCGCCGCCCGCACCGGCGGTGTCCTCCTCCGGCAGCAGGTCGGCCAGGTCCGGCAACCAGGCCCGGAGCGCGCCGGCGCTCGGCGGCAGCTGGGCCGCCGCCAGTACCGGGCGGCCGCGCCGCAGCGCGTCCAGCAGCGGACCGTAGGGGGTCGGCGCGGCCACCGGGTGGCACCGGCCGGTCAACACCCGCTCCCCCGGTGTCCCGGACTCCACCAGCGCCTTCCCGACCAGCGCGGACTTCCCCGCCCCCGCCTCGCCCTCCACCAGCACCACCGCCGGGGCGGCCCGCACTGCCCCGACCAGCTGTGCCAATTCGCGACGCCGCCCGACGAAACCCGGCGCTCCGCCGTCCCGACCGATCACCGCGCACCCCATCCGCACACCCGACCCGACCGCACAAACCGGCGAGAGCACGTACGTTCCATGCACCCCATCATGCCGTGCCACCCTGGCGCCCCGGCCCCCGGCCGCCGCCCTTTCTCCGAGCGGAACCCGGAGCCCGGCCGCCGTACCGTCGAACCCCTTCACCACTACCTCCTTTCCGCCTCTCCCGACCGGGATCCCTCCTGGCACATCCGACGACTTCCGCGCTGCCACCACCGGCCAGCCCCACACACCGCGCCCTGGCTCGTACCGGCACCGGACAGTCGTTGCCCGCCCCGCCCCAGCCCCCCGCTCCGCGCGTTCCACTCGGTCCCCGCCGCACGGGGCCGCCACTACCCGTCTCCGTTCGCTCCTTCCGCGAGCCGCTCGTTCCGCTGTCGCGCCGGGCTCCTCGCCACCGCGCCGTGTTGCGGGCCGGGTGGCTCCCTGGCGAGCATGAAGAAACTGCGTGTGACCTCACCCCGAGTGACGAGGACAGGTGCTGTCATGACCGACTGGGACGCCCAGGAGCCGGACCCCGCCGAGGACGACGGCGTTCTCGAACCTGCCGATTCCCTGCTCACGGACCGGCTGGACGACGACCCGCTCGACACCGGAGTCATCCCGCCGGACGGCTACCGGGGCGCCACCGCGTACGGCACCACGCCCGAGGAGGCCGAACGCGGCGAGTCCCTGGATCAGCTGTTGGCGGAGGAGGAACCCGACAACAGCCCCGAGGCCGTCGACGACCGCTGGGCCGACGGGCCCTCGCCACGGGCCGGCCGCCTGGTCGAGGATGGGATCGACACCGAGGGCACCGACGTCGGACCGGATGCCGGTGCCGCGACCGCGGAAGAAGCCGCCGTGCACCTGGTGTACCCGGACGAGGACGCCGAGGCCGAACTCGACGACGCCGAGCCGGACGAGCCGCTGCGCGAGGCGGTCCGGTTTACCGTGCTCGACGATCTGGCCGACCGCGTCCCCGATGACGACTACCGCTGAACCCCGTCCCACGCTCCGGTTCCCCGCCTTCAGTCGCGCATCTCCACCTCCAAGTCGGCCACCAGCAGCCGGGGTCCGCTCTCATCGGCCTCGACCACCACGGCCCCGTCCGGTGCCCACGCGGCGCTGCCCCCGCAGCCCGTCCACGGCCCGGCGACGCCGACGTGGTTGGCGAGCACCACGTACATCCCGGTGGCCTTGGCGATCGCCGGGTGGAGGGCGCTGCGCTCCTCCCGTCCGCCTCCCGTCCCGTACAGCGAACTCGCGAGGTGGACCTGGCAGCCCCGGGCGGCGTTCCTCGCGGGCACCTCGGGGAAATGGTTGTCGAAGCACGTCCCCAGTGAGTAGCCGACACCGTCCGACCAGAAGCGGCCACCACCGTTTCCGGGCTCGAACACCTCCTGCTCGTTCTCGTACAAGTGCTCCTTCGCGTACACCGCCGCCACGGTGCCGTCCGGGGCGTACACGGTGCTGACGATCTGCGGTCGGCCGCCGGGCCCCGCTGCGGCGCCGTTGACCACGATCGCGATCCCGGTGGTGCGCAGCGGGTCGAGGCGCACGTCCTCCGCCTCGGTCCACAGCGCCCGGTCCGCACCGATCAGTCCGGGCTCGTACCCGGTGAGCGCCAGTTCCGGGCAGACCATCACCGCACTACCGGCCTCCCGTGCTTCCACTGCCAGAGCTGCGATCAGCCGCACGTTGGCGTTCACGTCTCCCCGGGCGCACTCGAACTGCGCTGCTGCCACCCGTACCCGCACCAATGCGTTCCCCCTTCCCTCCACACCGACCGTCCGGACGCTACCGGTCGCGTCCTCACCCTGCTGCATACCTCCCACCTGCTTCTCCGTGCTCCCCCGACCGCCGCGGTCCGTCGGCCCGACCCTCGTGAGGATCAAGAAGCCGTCAGGACGCCGTACCTCGCCGAGACTTCCGGCGTAGCGTCGATGCCACGACGTCGCGGTGCCGGACGGCCACCGGCCCGTTCCCGCGACCACCGTCCACGTGGAGGCATCCCATGCAGCAGCGCTACGACGCCGTGGATCCGGAGCCCGCCGAACCTGCCCCGGCCGGTGTTCTCCTGGTGCCGGTCAAGGTCGGCCCGCTGGGCTGCACCGCTCGGCTCTTCCGCACCCCGCTCGGTGACCGGACCGCGGTGGCTTTCACCTCCGTCGTCCTCCTGGCTCGTGTGTGCGGGGCCGCCCAGTACTGGGCCGAATTCTCCGAACCGGCCCTGCGCACGCTGGTCGCTCCGCTGGACGTCACCCTCCTCACCATTGACCCCCAACTCGTGGCTGCCGCCCCGAGGAGCCGTCCACAGCTCGATGCCGCGTTCGCCGCCTCCCTCCTCGAACCTTCCGCCGCCACCCGCCCGGTTCGAGCCCCCTCCCCTTCGCAGGCCGTGCCCCTCCCCACAGACTGATCCCCGCTCACCCGATGACGGGCCCTGTCACCGCTGCTCAACGTCCTCCAGTAGCCTTCTGGGAGAACTCGACGGATACGGAGAAGCAGGTGCTGAACGTCTTGTCACACCTCCTCCGATCCGCTACTGACCCTTCCGCGAACCGCGAACCGCGAACCGCGAACCGCGAACCGCGAACCGCGAACCGCGAACCGCGAACCGGGCGGGCTGAGCTGACCGGCTCGGTACCATCGCTCCCGGGGGCGGAGGTGTCCGGTGGACTTCGATAGGCGCATCCTCGTCCCGGTCGGCCCGGACGCCTGGCGCTGGCGCACCTTCGACAGCGAGCGCACCGTGGTGGTCGCGGCCCGGACGGTGACTTCCCTCGTCCGCGTCCTGGAGGTCCTGCCGGACCTGGTGGGCGACGACCACCGTTTGACGGTCGTGTTCGCCCACGATCCCACCTCCGCCTTCGGAGAAGGCGTTCCGGAACTGCTCCGTTCGCTGCGCTGCCGCACCCTGCCGTGGGATCAACTCGCCGAGGCGAAGCCCGATCTGATGGTTTCGGCGAGCGAGAACATCGGCGTCCCGGCCGGCGACTATCCGGTACTCGTCCTTCCGCACGGCGTGGGCTTCCAGAAGTTCGTTCCGGACTCGGCTACCTCGGGAACACGGCTTTCCGGACTGGTCCCCGATCAACTGCTGACGGCACGTCGGGCTTGGCTCGCCGTGTCGCACCCCGATCAGGAGAGCCAACTCGCCGCCGTGCACCCGGCCACCGTCGGCCGGACCGTACTGGTGGGCGACCCGTGTCTGGACCGGTTGCACGCAAGCTCGCGCTGGCGGGATCGCTACCGTTCCTCGCTCGGGGTCGCGCCTGGGCAAAAGTTGCTCTTCGTCTCCTCGACCTGGGGCCAGGGTTCGCTGATCGGCCGCCATCCGGATCTTCCCGCCCGACTGCTGGCGGAACTCCCCTCCGACGGGTACCGGCTCGCCCTGGTGCTGCATCCGAACGTCTGGTCCGGCCACGGGGCCTGGCAGGTGCGGGTGCTGCAGCGCGCGGCGCTGGCCGCGGGCGCTCTGCTGATCGATCCGGCGGAGGGCTGGCAGCAGGCGCTGACCGCTTCCGACGTGGTGGTCGGGGACCACGGTTCGGTGACCCTCTACGGAGCCGCGCTCGGCAAGCCCGTCCTGCTGGCGGCCTTCGGGGAGGAGGCGGTGCCCGGCACCGCCGGCCACCTGCTGCGCCGTTCCGCTCCGCCGCTCGACCGGTCCGCCCCGCTGCGCCCGCAGATCGACGCGGCGGTCTCCGATCACCGTCCCGATCTGCTCGCGGCCGCCACCGACCGCGCGTTCACGGAACGGGGATCGGCATTCCCGAAACTCCGCCGGTTGCTCTACCAACTGCTGGACTTGGATCCCCTTCCGGATTCCGGCTCGGGCGGGCGGCCGCGTGCCTTCCCGCCCGTCCCCCGGGCTGGCACCCCGCTCCCCACCTCCTTCCAGGTGGAGACGGTACTCGTCGCCTCCGGTACTCCGTCCCCGCGCGTATCGGTGCAGCGCTACCCGGCATCGGTGCGCGAACCTGATGAGGAATCCGGTGGAGTCTTCTGGCATCTGGCGAGTGATACCGAGGAACCCGACCCGCACCTCACCGACAGTGCTTCCGTCCTGACCTGTGGGCGCCCGTCCGCCTCGCTCGACGCGGCCCACCGGCAGGTCACCGCGCTCCGGACCCACTACACCGCCCTCCTGATCGCCGTGCCGCTGCCCGACGGTGTCCTCATCGATCTGGCGGGCGGACCGCGGTTCGCGGTCCGCCCCGTCGACGGGCAACCACTGGCTCCTGGAACGGCGGCCGCAGCTTTCTACACCGTGCTGCGTGACACGCTCCGCGCCGAACTGCTCGATCATTCGGGCCTCCTGCTGGATCTGGGCTCGCACTGCCGCGAACTGACGATCCAGAAGGTGCCCGAACTGACCGAGCCCACACCCGATTAAGGCCTAACAGCCATCAAACCAACCAATTGGACATTTCTCGGCTCCCATTCGGTCGACCCTGTTGTCCGCCGTCGGCACGATTTCCTGGCGGACGAGCGGACCGCGGGTTTCACTCCGCGAGCAGCGCCTGTACTTCCGCCGCCCTCGGATTGCCGCTCTCCCGATAGATTTCCACGGCTCGCTCAAGCAGCCCGCGCCGTTCGCCAGCGTTCTCGGTCAGTTCTGCGAGGGATTCGAGTGCCTCGGCCTCGTAGTGGAACGCCTGCTGCTCCCTGAGTTCCCCCACCGCGCGCCCGAGCGTCGCCCTGGCGTCCACCGCCGCACCGCACCGGGCCTGGGCTCGCCCCAGGTCGGCCAGGGCCCGGGCTGCCATCCGCCGGTCCGGTTCCGGTGTACCGTCCTCCCTGACCAGGCCGAGGAACTCCGCGTACACGGCACGAAGTTGCCGTTCCGCCTCGACCTCCATCGAATCGCCGGTCACTCCGAGCGCGGGCCGGCCCTCCCCGTCTGCGGCGACCAGCAGGGCCCTGCCGAGGAAGTAGCGGGCGAGGGCCGCGCCGCGCGCCTCCCCGGCCCGTTCGTTGATCTCCAGCGACTCCCGGTAGACGGCGGCGGCCCGTTCCGGATCCCGCCGGTCCCAGTAGCGTCCGAGGAGTTCGCGGACCGAACCGGGCAGCACCGGGTGCCCGGACGCGTCCGCCAGCTCGATCGCCGTCTCCAGTTCCGCCAGTGCGCGGTCGTCCTGGCGCAGGTCCATCAGCGGGCGGGAGAGCATGCTCCGCAGTCGTGCCTCGGCCGCGGGTTGGTGGTCGCGGTGGGCCGCGTCCGCCCCGAGGGCCAGGGATTCGCGCCAGTCCGCGAGGTGGCGGTGGTGCAGGAAGAGCACGGTCAGGACCTCGGCGAGCTGCCACGCCTGACGGTCGAAACCGAACCGGACCGCCGCGCGCAGCACCGCCATCAGGTTCGGCCGCTCGGCCTCCAGCCATTCGACGGCGTCCCGGCCCGGTGTGGCGGAGACCGCGAAGGGGGAACGCTCCACGAACGCGTCGACCTGGTCGACGGGCTGTCGCAGGACTTCGCCGAGCTTGAGGATGCGCAGTCGACCGGCCCGGACTGCCAGGTCGGCGAGCGTCGTGAGTGCCAGGTAGTGGGTGGTCACGCGCTGGACGATCTGCCGCTCGGTCTCCGGCGGATCGGTCTCCCGGGCGGTCTCCTGGGCGTGCAACCGGACCAGGCTGTGCAGTTGGTAGCGCCCGTCGTCGGTGCGGTGGACGAGGTGCGCGTCGGCGAGGTCGGCCAGCAGCCCGGCGCTGGTCGCGGCGTCGAGCCCGGCCGCGGCGGCAACGACGCCGGAATCGAAACTGACCCCGGGCAGGTCTCCGAGGGTCCGGTACAGCCGAGCGGCGGGCTCGCTCTGGTCGCGGTAGGCCAGGCTCAGAGTGGCGGAGACGCCGGTGGCGTCGGTCCCCTGGAGGGTGAGCCTGCCGAGTCGCTGGCGCTCGTCCGCGAGTTCGTCGGCCAGCTGGGCGAGGGTCAGCCGGTCGCTCTGCAAACGGGCCGCGACGATGCGCAGCGCGATCGGGAGGCCGCCGCAGAGTTCGGCGAGCCGGTCCGCAGCGGCCGGGTCGGCGTCGAGGGCCGCGCGTCCGCAGAGTTCGCCGAGCAGTTCCTTGGCGGCGTCCGGGTCGAAGACGTCGAGTTCGACCAACTCGACGTCGTGCAGGGCCAACTCGCCGAGCCGCCGCTTGGAGGTCGCCAGGACGATGCTGCCTTCACCCTTGGGAGTGAGGCTTCGGACGTGGCTGGGTTCGGTGACCTCGTCGAGCACCACCAGCAGTCGGCGTTTCGCGGATTCGCTGCGGAACGTGCTCTCCAGTTCAGCCGTTCCGCTGCCGATCCGCTCGTCCGGTACCCCCAGGGCGCGCAGGCACATCGTGAGCGCCTCGGAAAGATCGGCACCGGCCGCGGAACGCAGTTCGGCGAAGTCGACGAAGAGTTGGCCGTCCGGGAAGTGCTGCTGGTTGTCGTGCGCCCAGCGGTAGAGCGTGGAGGTCTTGCCGATGCCGGGCATGCCGTTGAGCACGGCACTGGCGCCTTCGGCGAGCAGCCCGTCCAGGCGGGCCAGGTCGGCACGGCGGTTGACGAAGCGCCGTGGCGGCCTGGGCACCTGATCGGGCCTGGTACCGGGCGCCGGGGCTGCCGCATAGTGGAAGGCGATGCCCCCGTGGACGCTGCCGACCTGCATCGACGTGCCGTGCACGGTGCCCGACATGGTGTTGTCGACCCGCATCGCCGAGCTGTCCGCGCCGTCCGCCACGCCGATCGTCCCCACTCTCTCCGCACCGGCTCCCGACTGCCGTGCCCCACGGGCCACCGCACCCCGGCCGCACGGGCCTCGCGGTTGTCAGCAGACTGCCACGGTACTGGAAATCAACCTGCCGAACGTTGAATTCGGCGAGAGGGAGCTTTGGTTCGCCTCCGACGGAAATCGCTTTCGGCACCCAGTAGAGTGAGCGGTCACGGGCACTGCCGTGGCCTGCGAACCCGTGGGCGACAGGCCGCCCACCGACAATTCGACAGCAGGAGGCATCCGAAGCTTCCGGGTGCCGGGGCCCGCCGATATCCGACCGCGAGCGCGCCCGACCGGCCCCGACCGGCCACCAGCGATCGCCTCGCGTGCAGTCCGCCATCCGACCAGGAGTCCACCGTGCCGCCGATCTTCCCCGAAACCGTGCTGCGCACCGATCGGCTGCTGCTCCGCCCGTTCACCGCCGAGGACGTGGAGGACACCAGGGCGGCCTGCTCGGACGAATTGACCCAGCAGTGGCTCCCGCTCCCCCGCCCGTACTCCACCGAGCACGCGGCGTCGTGGTGCACCGACGTGTCGCACCGCCTGCGCACCTCCGGTGACGGCGTGCACTTCGCCATCACCGACCTCGGCTCCGGAAGGCTGCTCGGCACGGTGGGTCTGAAGAAGACCGACTGGCCGGCGCGGGTGAGCGAGGTCGGTTACTGGAGCGCCCCGTGGGCCCGCGGCCGCGGCGTGATGACCGAGGCGACGCGCACGCTCGGTGAGTGGCTGCTGGGTGAGCAGGGCTTCCAGCGCCTGCAGTTGTTCGCCGCCACCGGCAACACCGCTTCCCGGCGGGTCGCCGAGAAGGCCGGGTTCCACAAGGAGGGTGTGCTCCGGAACGCGGGTCACGTCCACGACGGCCGGGTCGACCTGGTCGTCTTCTCCCTCGTCCCCGACGACCTGGCGGGAAGCCGAGAAGCGGAACCGGAGCCGTTGGGCATCCCCGTCACCGACGCAGAACGAGGTGGCGCACGCTGAACCAGAGCGTGATGAACCCGAGGACGTTGCCCGCCGCCATCAACTTGGACAGCTCTTCGGCGTTCACGGGCGCGGGCATGAGGAGGGCGGCGGCCAGCATCAGGGCGAAGTACACGACGTTCAACAGGAAGGCCACTCCCGCGCGGCCTATCTGTTCCAGGTAGCTGAGCAGCGCGAGTGTTCCGCCGAAGAGGACGAGGGTCGGGCCGACCCAGGCGAAGTACCCGGCCGTTACCGCGGCCGCGGCCCGATCCGTGGTCAGGGCCTGGGCGAGCGGCTGCCGCAGCAGGAAGGCCGCCGCGCCGAGCAGCAGGTACGGGGGCAGCGAGAGCCGCAGGACGGTGATCAGACCCGCGTGGTTGATCCTTCTCCGGTTCCCACCGGATCGCAGGGTGACGGCGATCGCCGTACCGGATCCGACGGCCATCGCGACGACCATCAGCAGCCCTACCGCCATCTGTCCGAGGGAGAAGCCGGCGACCTCGATCGGCCCGGCTTCGCGCAGCACCCGTAGGTACCCGAAGGTCACGGTGGACAGCAGCAGGAACGTGCCGGCCACCGGTGCACCGAGGCCCAGGAGTTCGCGCACTGCGGCCCGGTCACCGACCAGCGCGGGTCGGGCCACCTGCTTGCGCCGGAGGACGACCACGACGGCCGTGCCGACCACCAGGGTGGCGGGCAGTCCTCCGATCGGCACCGCCAGCACACCGAGCCCCGTGACCGCGTGGAGCACGACCGTTCCGACGATGGACAGCGCGGTGAACAGCACTCCGAGCCAGGCGGCCGGACCGGTGTGCCCCAGGCCGCGCAGAACGCCCGCGCCGAGGTAGGGAAGCAACCCGACCGCACTGGTCAGGGCGAAGGCGACGATGAAGACCAGCACCGAGTGCCGTGCGCCCGGGGCGACCCCGAGAGCGTCCAGGACCGGGCCCGACGCCGTCAGTACGGCCACGGCTTGCAGCACCAGCAGCCCGGCACCGACCGCGAAGAACGTCGGCAGGGATTTGAGTGCTTCCCTGCTCCTGCCGTTCCGGGCCGCGATGCCTGCGGAGACTTGAGAAGCGACCACCAGTCCCTCGGTCACCGCGAGGACGAGATAACCGATCGGGGTGTACACCGAACGGACATAGAGCGCTTCAGGCCCCAACCGGCCGAGAAAAGCCACTGTCCAGGCTTGCAGCACCAAGCCCGCCACCAGCCCGAGCAGAATGGACCCGGCGAACCGCCCGGCCGAAACGGCCAGCGCGGCGAGCACGGGTTCTCGCGCTTCTTCCCGCTCCTCGACCGTTGTTGCGGTCTCCCCCATCAGGACCCCTCCCCTCGCGCCGGTGACCGTCCAGGACATCGGCGATATCGATGCGGTTGACCGTAGCGGGATATTTTCAACAATTCAACAAATAAATTCCTCCACCCTTCGGGGTAGGCGACCCGGAAATTTCGGCGGCGGCCGAGCCGAAAGCGCAGCCGCCGGACGGCACGGCCGGCACTTGCTCCGTCCTGCGCCCACCCGATCGGTGGTCGACCGCCCGGACCGTGGCGGATTCCCGTGCAGAGCGCCACTCGTTGGAGGCACCCACCGGCGTGTCCCGATACCCCGCCTCGGCCAGGTGCGTTGTGCTGTACGGCATCCTTCGGCCCTTCGCGGCCGTCCACTCCTGCCCGTCCAACGGAGGTCCCCATGTCCACCACTGCCGTCTTCAGCGTCGAGGGAATGAGCTGCGGCCACTGCGAACGGACCGTCACTGCGGGACTGACCGCCCTGAACGGGGTCACCAACGTCACCGCCGACGCGAAGTCCGGCCAGGTGACCGTCGAATCGGCCGAACCCCTGCAGGACGACCAGATCCGCTCGGCCGTCACCGATGCCGGCTTCGCCCTGGTCGGCCGAATCTGAGGCTGTTGGCGGGCCGGCGGCCCCGGAACGCCGTTGCGGCTGCGGCTCTCACACGGTCTCGCCGTCTCATGGCGTTCCTCCCCCACGATTCCTGTCGTCCAGGTCCAGTTACCGTCGCCCGGATCGGAACAATCCCTTTCCGGTAGAGATTTCCCGAATTCACTCCTTCGGGCAATTCCGCGTAACCACCGGCACTCCGGACGAATCGCCCGGGCGGCCAAGCCAGCCGCCCGGGCAGCAGTTCAGCGAGCCGCACCACGCCGCATCAGATACGAACGATATTCACACCATGATATTTTGAGGTTCCTCCTGCTTGAGGCGCGACCGCTCCCCGAAGCATCCTCCCTCGACCCTGGTGACACGACCTCGAAATCACGGCCCGAATAATAATTTGCAAGCGATCAGGCGCGCTCCTACTCTTGGCCATCACTGACAGCGAGCCGAGTCCCGCTGTCAGGAAGCCGGGTGTTCACCGTCCCCGGCGCCGAGGTCCTGTAGTGCCGTGTTCCGAGAGGAGTTCAGTGATGGTTCCGAGAATCCGCAGCCGTTCCACGGCGCTCCCGGTCATCGCTCTTTGCGGCAGGTTCGTCCCCGCGCAGTAATCGCAGCAGATCGCCATGATCGGGTTTCGCGCCTCCTCTTTCCTTTCCCGGAGGCACTGTGATCTTCCGTCCGATCGTCCCGCAGGAAATCAACACCGTACTGGCCCAAGTGCGGCCCGACCCGTCCACCGCGGTCTCAGCTGAGATGGTGCGCGCGCGACTGGCCGACGGCGAGTACCGACTCAACTGGATCTGGGTGGCGGAACCTTGCCCCGGCCGGGCACCGCTGGCCGTCGCCATCTGGTGGGGCAGCCCCACCGACACCCGTCCGAGCCATCTGGACGCCCTGTTCGCCCGGTCCGATCCCATGTGGGCGTCTGCCGCACCGCGCCGGCGAACGCCTTCGGTTCCCGGGCCGACCACCGACCCGCGCAGTGCGGTCGCCGCCGCGCTGCTCGTCGCCGCCCACCGGGTGTTCGCCGCCGAAGGGCTGGCTCCACCCCCCGACTACCACCTCCTCCTACCGTCCGGTTGGCGCGACCGGCCCGAAGTCGCCGCATCGGTTGCATGGCGCCGCAGAGCGGCCGAAGCCGCCGGCCTGCGGCTCAGCGCCGAACGGCTCCGTTTCGAACGGTCGACGGGGCGCCCCGTCCCTTCCCTGTCCGACCGGCTGCTCTTCGCTCCGGAGTCCGACGACGAAGTCTTCGTGGACCTCTTCCGTCGGTCACTGCTGAGGAGCCTGGACACCACCTCCACCCGGGAGGTGCTGCGCACCGGTGCGGCAGCTCACGCCCGGAGTGAAGTCGCCTTCTACCACCGGGAGATGCGCGGTCGACGTTCCTGGTGGCGGACAGCGCGGACGGCGACGGGGCAGGTGGTCGGCTTCGTCATCCCCACCCACAACTCCGTCGTCCCGATGGTGGGGTACCTCGGGATCCTGCCCGAGTTCCGGGGCCGGGGCTACGCCGCGGAACTCCTCGCCGAAGCGACACGGATCCTGGTCGCCGAAACCCATTCCGAGGTGGTCCGGGCGGAAACCAACCTCACCAACCATCCCATGGTCGCCGCCCTGGAACTGGTCGGCTACCGCGACCGCATCCGCCGACTGGTCTTCTCCGCCGCTTGACCGGTCACGCCCCGCCTCCGAAAGGGGAACCTCCCATCAGGTACGACTTCCAGCACAGCACTCCACCGTCCCGCCGACTCGGCTCAGCCGATCGAGAACGCTCCGTTGGGCGGAGGGGGCGAGTCCTCGGCCGTCGCGTCCGTGACCGGTTCTGCCGCCTGCTCCGGCGCTTCCGTCAGTCGGGCGGGGAACGGGTCGGAAGCGAGCAACCGGGCCAACTCTCCAGCGGGCAACGGCTCGTCGGAGCCGATCAGCAGCACGTTCCCGTAGCGCCGACCCCGCAGAACCGCAGGTTCGGCGACCAAGCAGACATGGGTGAACACGGCCGCGACCGTGGCGGTCTGGGCCTTGGCGAACGCGAGCGGCGGACCGTCGGCCAGGTTCGCCGCGTAGCAGCCACCGGGCCGGATCGCGGCGGCGGCCAACCTCACGAACTCGACGCTGGTGAGGTGCGCCGGTGTCCTCGATCCACGGAACACGTCGGCGACCACCACGTCGACGCTGGCGGGCGCCACGGATTCCAGTGCCGCCCGGGCGTCACCGACCGTCACCTCGATGCCGGACGGCCAGGGAAGGTGTTCGGCGATGAACTCGGTCAGCGGTCCGTCCAGTTCGACCACCTGCTGCCGCGAACCGGGACGGGTTTCCGCCAGGTAGCGGGGCAGGGTGAGCGCTCCACCGCCCAGGTGCAGCACGTCCAACGGCTCGCCGGGGTTCTCGGCCACGTCCAGCAGGTGAGCGATCCGCTGCACGTACTCGAACTCGAGGTGCGTCGGGTCCTGGAGGTCGACGTACGACTGCGGGGTCCCGTCGAGGGTGAGCAGCCAGCCGCCGTCGAGATCGATGTCGGGCATCAGTTTGGCGGTGCCCAGCGCCACCTGGCGCTCCACCGGTCGCGGATCCGCCCCGTCAGCGGGCACGCCGCTCATCGAACCGGGTTCCGGAGGATGACGGGACGAAGAACGATCGACGAAGGGACAGCCATGCGGGCAGCTTAGGCCCCACCAGGGCACTCTTCCCAAACGGAGGCGACTACCGACCGGTATGGTCGCTGGGGTGGTACCGCCCGGGGTGGTCCCGGGTGGCGCGGCGGAGCGGGAAACGGACGTGGCTGGCGTGGAATTCCGTGAAGACATCCTGGGGGCCCCGTACGAGGCGGCGGAGCTTCCGCTGCTCCCGGACGAGGAGGGCGAGGTCAGCGCCACTCTGGTCCGCCGACTGGTCGAGGGCTCCCGTCAGGCGGTGCTGTACCTGCACGGCTACAACGACTACTTCTTCCAGACCCACCTGGCGGACCATTTCGCGGCCCGCGGTTTCTCCTTCTACGCACTGGACCTCCGCAAGTACGGCAGGTCGCTCCGCCCGCACCAGTCCCCCAACTTCGTGAGGAACCTCCTCGCCTACGACGAGGAGCTGGACGAGGCGGTCCGGATCATCCGAGAACTCGACGGCCACACCCGGCTCCTGGTGAACGGGCACTCGACGGGCGGGCTGGTCGCCGCGCTGTGGGCGGCCCGCCGGGCCGACCGCGGCCTGGTCGACGGCCTCTTCCTGAACAGTCCGTTCCTTTCGATGCCCGCGGCTCCGGCCGTACGGACCTTCGGCGCCCCCGCGCTCGACGTGGTCGGGCGGGCCTCGCCAACACGGAAGCTGCCGGCGCCGCTCAACCCGCACTACGTCCACAGCCTCCACCGGAGCCACCGCGGCAGTTGGGAGTTCGACCTCGCTCTGAAGCCCGCCGAGGGCTTCCCGCTGTTCGCCGGATGGCTGGCGGCGATCCAGCACGGCCACCGGCAGGTGCGCCGCGGGCTCTCGATCGACTGCCCGGTCCTGCTGATGGCCTCGACCGCCTCCACCGTCACCAGCCGCTGGGACCCGGCACTGATGCACACCGACGCGGTGCTCCGCGCCGACGACATCGCCGCGCTCGCGCCGCGCCTCGGCCGACACGTCACCACCGTCCGGATCCGGGGCGGGGTGCACGATCTGGTCCTGTCCGCCGATCCGGTCCGTGCCGAGGTGTTCGCCGAGTTGGACCGCTGGATGGCCGCGTACTTCCCCGCTCCCTGACCGTCCGGCCCGAAGTGGAGGTAGGAGTGGAGCAGCCGGTGCGGGTCGGGCCCGGGCCGGTGCATCCGGTGATCAGGTCCCGCGGGTGCCTCAGGACTCGAGACGGTGGCGCTTCCGGCGGCCGCCCGGCAACCCCGGGCTGTCCGCCTCTCCCCGGAGGACGGACACCACGCCGAGCCCGGCAGCGCTGACCGGCACGGCGAGCAGAGCACCGATGATTCCGGCGATCCCGGATCCGGCCACCACCGCGATCATGATGGTGGCGGGGTGGAGTTCGACCGTCCGGCTCTGGATGAGGGGCTGCAGGATGTTCCCCTCGATCGCCTGCACCGCCAGCACCACCCCGAGGGCCCACAGCGCGGTACCCAGCCCGCCGTTCGCCAGGGCCACGAGGACGGCCACCGTCCCCGAGAGGAAGGCGCCGACGAAAGGAATGTAAGCCCCCATGAAGACGAGCGCGCCGAGCCCGGCCGCGCCCGGGACGCCCAGGACCAGCAACCCGATGGAGATGAAAGTGGCGTCGATCAGTGCGATCAGGGTGGTGCCCCGCATGAAGCCGGCCATGGCGGTGAACGCCTGCTGACCGCACGCGATGACCGTCTCGGAGTGCCGACCGGGAATCAGTTCGTGCATCGCGTCGCCGAACCGGTGGCCGTCCCGCAGGAAGAAGAAGACCAGTGCGAGGGAGAGCACTCCACCGGTCAGCAGTTGGGTGACCAGTCCGAGCCCGGACAGGACGCCGTTGGCGAGTGAGTCCACCAGGGTGCTCCCGGAGCCGGAACTCTCCTTGAGCGCGTACTGGATCTTGTCGCCGAACGGACCCAGCCAGGAAGCGATGCGGTCGCCCGCCTGCTGGAGACCTGAAGCGATCTGCGGTGCGCTGTTCACCAGGGAGTTGACCAGTAGGGCGATCCCGCCGGTGACCGCGAGCACCAGGATCGTGCAGGTCAGCCCGGCCGCCACGCCCCGTTTGACGCCGTGGCGCACCAACCAGGGCATCACCGGGTAGAGCAGGGCCGTCGCCAACAGGGCGATCAGCATCGGAATCGTCGCGGCCCGCAGTTCCACCATCACGAAGACCGCGAACCCCGCCACGGTGATGAAGAGGATCACCGCCGCGGACCAAGCGGCAGCCGACCGGATCGCTGCAGGGAGCATCTGGAACGGCCGCCGGTCGTCCAACCGGACTTCGCCCGGGACGACCGCGGACACCGCCCCGGACGCTCCACCGTTCCCCGAGGAGGGATTCCCCCGTGTTGTCGTGCTTCCTGCCGTCTCGTTCGAAGTACCGCCACGCCCCGCCGGACCGTCCGCTCGACGGCCGGCGACCGGTGCCTGCGGCTCCGTCTGCGCACGTTCGCTTCGGGTCGGCGCGTCCGGCCCCGCCTCTCCCCGCCGTGCTCCGCCGTCTTCGCCGCCGTCTTCGCCACTGTCTCCGGCAGTTGGGGATGCCAATGGGTCCGGGCCGTCACCGGGGTCCTGCGGGTTCGGGGAGCCCTCTGCCGTCACCGCCACCTCCGCAGCCAACACACCGTCATGATCGTCTTATTTCAACAGATAACGGTCATGTCAGTGGGCAAGGGCCGACGGCGTGGCGTGCCTCCCCGGCCGATCGGCCCTCTTCGGACGGAGCGGCGGCCGAACCTGCCGGAACCATCCGTCCGCTCGCCCGGTCCGGCGCCAACGGCACTTCCTGCGTCGGGTCAGGGCTGGTACTGGTCGATCGTCCGGCGCAGCAGGGCGATCCGGTTGGAGGTGAGCGAGTCGACTCCGAGGGCGAGCATCCGCCGCATGGTGCGGCGCAGGTCCACGGTCCAGGTCGCCAGGCCCATTCCGGCGTCGTGGACGGAGGCCACCAGCCGTTCGTCGACCAGGCCGAAGGGCGGGTTGAGGAAGCTGGGGCGCAGTTCCGCGAGCAGCCGCTGCTTGGGCAACTGAAGGCGCTTCCAGGTCAGGGAGATCTCCGCCCCGGGTGCCAGTTCGCGCACGGCGAGCATGGCCGTGACCGGTCCGCAGAAGGCGACCCGGTCCTGCAGTCCGAGCTCGCTGACGGCCTGCCAGGTGGCGGCGACCGGGCCGTCCTCGTCGAGGTCGATCATCAGTCGTGCACCGCCCACGGCGGCGATGGATCGGAGGGCCTCGTCGAGGGTGGGGATGCGGAGTCCGGGAGCGGCCACTTCCTCCAACTCGGCGAGCGTCACGCGGTCGATCCGGCGCGGGTCGTTCCACAACCGTTCGAGGGTGTGGTCGTGCAACAGCACGGGTACCCCGTCCCGGGTGAGCTGCACGTCGACCTCGACGGCGTCGGCTCCTGCGGCGAGCGCCGCGCTGACCGCCGGCAGGGTGTTCTCGCGGTGCAGGTACGGGTCACCACGGTGGGCGACGGCACGCACGCGGCTCTTCAACGGGGTCTTCCTCTCGCACGGTCGGAATACTCACAGCACTGGCCGCTCCGCCACCGGTCGGCCGCCGACCTCCGCATCCTAGGCGGCGTCAGTTCACGCCCGGAGTCCGGCTGCCGGTGTCCCCCGTGCGGCCGGGCGCCGGGACCGGGGCCGGATCTGGAACCGGGCCCGGGCGGTGCGACGGAGCCTGGCTCAGGACGGCGAGGGGGTCCGTCCGGCCCGGTCGCGCCTCAGCGCCGCTCGACCACGACGTTGGTCGATTTGATCACCGCGGTGGCGGGCGCCCCGGGGACGAGACCGAGTTCCTCGGCGGAGTCACGGCTGATCAGGGAGACCACCCGGAACGGGCCGGCCTGGATCTCCACCTGCGCGGCGACGTCCCCCAGGACGACGGCGGTCACGATCCCGGGGAAGCGGTTCCGGGCCGAGGAACGCCCTTCCACCTCACCGTTCTCCGGACGGGCCAGTTCCCGGGCGAACGCCGCGAGTTCCGCCCCCGCGATGATCCGGTGGCCGTGTTCGTCGCGCATCGCCGGCAGTCGGCCCGCGTCCACCCATCGCCGCATGGTGTCGGCGCTCACCCCGAGCATCGAGGCAGCCTCGCCGATGCGGTACGGGTGGACGGGCCGGTCGGACGTGACCATCGATGCGGCTCCCGGGCGATTCGAGGAAGGATTGGCGGACCCCGCCATCCTGCCGTACCGGCGCCCCTCCCCATGCGCGCCCCACCATCCCCGACCTGCCGACCCGCCCACACGACAGCCACGAAGCCGCCGGTACGGCGCGCCGTGAGCCGCGCGCCGCACCACGCCGCGTCACATCGCGGCACGCCATGGGATCAGTCCCCGCCGAACAACTCCCGCCGCGCCGCGTCCCCGGCGGTCAGCACTGCCCCGGCCAGTACGGCACCGCCCCCTGCGGTACCGGCCCTGACCTCGGTGGCGAGCGGCGAGAGTCGGGTGAGGTGGCGCTCCACCCTGCCGGCCAGTTCCGGGCCGCCGGCCTGTCCGATCTCACCACCCAGCACCAGGCAGCCCGGGTCGAGCACGACGCAGATCGCGGAGGCCCCGACCGCGATCCGCAGCGCCAGTTCGTCCAGGAAGCCGTCGGCACCGTCCTCGACGGCCTGCCGCACCACGGCCGCGGCAGCGGGTTCCTGCTCCCCAACCCCGGCCGCGGCCACCGCACCGGCACCGGCACCGGCACCGCCCACAGCACCAGCGTCGGCGCCGGGTTCCGTCGTGAGCCCGTGGCGGGCGGCGAGCTCGCAGATCGCGGCGCTCGACACCATGGAGTGGAAACCGCCGTCGCACTTCGTGGATTCGGGCAGCCCGATGGTCCCGGGCACGGGCAGGAAGCCGATCTCGCCGGTGCCGCCGGAGGCGCCGCGACGCAGGCGGCCGTCCAGCACCACGGAGGCGCCGACGCCGTGTCCCAGCCAGATCAGTGCGAAGTCCCGCCTGCCCCGGGCCGCGCCGATGCGGTGCTCGGCGATCCCGGCCAGGTTGACCTCGTTCTCCAGGATCACCTCCGTCCCGGGGCGGGCGCGCAGGGCGGCGAGCAGCTTGCTGTGCCACTCGGGCAGCTTGCCGGAGTTGTTGAGCGTGCCCGTCGCCGGGTCGACCAGCCCCGGAGCGCCGACGGCCACGGTGTGCAGTTCCCCCGCCCCGGCTTCGGCCGCGGTGGCGAGCAGCGCCTCGACGGTGCGCTCCACCAACAGGTCGCCGTTCAGCGTTCCGGTCTCCGACCCGCCGCACGCACCGTCCGCACCTCCCGTGCCCTCCACGACCGACGCGCCGTCCACGACCGGCACACCGTCCGCGGTCGGCGCACCACTCGCGTCCCCCGGGCCGGGAGCGGGGTCGAAGGCGGTGATGGTGGCCGTGCCGAGGGTCCGACCGGTCAGGTCGGCGACCACCAGGCTGACGCCGCTGGAGCGGATGTCGATCCCGGCGAGGTGGGCCCGGTCGGCGACCAGTCCGTACAGGCGGGCGTTGGGACCTCGGCGCAGCGCGGCACTCTCCCCGGCGTGGGCGACCAGGCCGCTGCGTTGGAGTCGTTCGAGCAGGTCGGCGACGGTCGGCCGGGAGAGCCCGGTCAGTGTGCGCAGGTCGGATGCGGTGAGCGGGCCCCGTTCGAGCAGCAGGTCGAGGGCAAGCCGGTCGTTGATGGCCCGGGCGGTGCTCGGCGTGGCAGTGCGAGCGGTCGTCATGAGCCTGCATCCTTCCAGAGGTTTCTATCAGGCAGGGTCCCTGATAGTTTATTGCCATCCGACCGACCCAAGGGGGAGCCCGGCATGGGCGAGACTCTCAAGGACGTCCAGCGCGCAAGGGTGAGCGTGGCGCTGGTCTTCGCCGTTCACGGTGCCGTCACCGGCACCTTCGTCACCCGCATCCCGTGGATCAAGGACCACCTCGATCTGAGCCCCGGTCAGCTCGGCCTGGCTCTGGTGTTCCCGGCGATCGGCGCGTCGGTGGCGATGCCGCTGGCCGGTCGGATCGTGCACCGCCTGGGTGCCCGGACGGCGCTGCAGGGTCTGCTGACGCTGTGGTGCCTGTCCCTGGCGCTGCCCGCGCTCTCCCCCCACCTGGTGGTGTTCTGCCTGTCCCTGTTCCTCTACGGCGCCTCGGCCGGCATGTCCGACGTCGCGATGAACGCGCAGGGCGTGGAGGTCGAGAAGCGGCTCGGCCGGTCGATCATGTCCGGTCTGCACGGCATGTGGAGCGTCGGCGGCCTGGTCGCCTCGGCCTTCGGTGTCCTGGCGGCCCACCAGCACGTCGACGCCCGCGTCCAGTACGCGGTGACCGCCGCGATCCTGGTGGTGCTCGCCCAGCTGGTCACCCGCGGGGTGCTAGACGTCCGGTCGGCCGCGGACGAGGAGGCTCCGCCCCGTTTCGCCCTACCGCCCAAGGAAGCGCTGGTCATCGGCCTGGTCGGGTTCTGCGCGGTGTTCGCCGAGGGCGCGTCGATGGACTGGAGCGGGGTCTACCTCAAGGACATCACCGGCGCCTCCTCCTCCATCGCCGCCGCCTGCTTCACGGCCTTCGCGGCCACCATGGCGGCGGCCCGCCTGGCCGGCGACGCGGTCGTCCGCAGGCTCGGTCCGGTGCGTGCCGTCCGGCTGAGCGGCGCGGTCGCCACCACCGGCGGTCTGCTGGTGGTGTTCGCGAGCAGCCCGTACGTGGCCATCCCGGGCTTCGCGCTGATCGGCATCGGCATCGCCGTGGTGGTTCCGCTCGCGTTCGCCGCCGCCGGCCGGGCGGGCAGCAACCCGAGCCAGTCCATCGCCGGTGTCGCCACCATCACCTACACCTCGGGCCTGGTCGCCCCGGCCGTGGTCGGCGGCATCGCGCAGGCCAGTTCGCTGACCGTCTCCTTCATCGCGGTCACCCTGCTGGCGGCCGCACTGATCCCCTTCGCGACGGCGATGCGGCACCGCAAGTCGGCCGTCTCCCCCGTCGCAGCCTCCGGCTCCTTGGAGCCGACCCACTGACGGACGGCCGGACAATGGGCGGGCGGACGTCCGTCGAGGGGCGCGGAGGATCGACCTCCGCGCCCCTCGGCATTTCCCCGAGCCCCTTCCCGCCCACAGCCGCCCGCCCACAACCCGCCCGCCGTCCGACCCGGCCACCAGTGCCCTCCCCGGCTCCCCTCGTCATGCCGCAGAAGCCGGACCGTATCGGCCAAGCCACAGCAGCGACCTGGTCGCAGCAAGCGGCTGGCCGTCAGAACCCCGGCGGTGGACCGCGCCGCCGTCAGTCCGGCCGCTGCTGGGTCACCCGCCAGAGCCGGCGCGGCAGCTCGCCCTCCTCGAACGGTTCGACCTGCGGCGGCGTCCACCCGGTCGCGAGGCGGTCGACCAGCTCGGGCGGGAAGAAGTGCACCGCGAAGCCCCCGTGCTCCCAGATGTCGTCGCCGTGCCCCGTCCCGGCCCCGTAGTGCGCGTCGCCGGTGTGCCGCGCGGTGTACACCAGGGTGCCGCCGGGGCGCAGGACCCTGTGCACCTCGCCCACCAGAGCCTCCAGTTCGCCGGTGGACAGGGCCATGCAGAACAGCATGTGCGCGTACACCGCGTCGACCGACCCGTCCGGCAGGCCGAGCAGCCGGCGGACGTCCTGGACGACGGTGCGCACCTCCAGCCCTTCGGCAGCGGCGCGTTCGGCGAGCTGGGCCAGTCCGACGGGGCTGAAGTCGGCCGCGACGACCGTGAAACCGCTGCGGGCGAAGAAGAGTGCGTCACGTCCGTGTCCGGCGCCGAGTTCCAGTACCGTGCCGCCGGGGCGGAACACCGCCGCCGCGTGTTCGGCCGACTCCGACGGCCGCTCGCCGTACATGCCGGGGTTGGCCCGGTACGTCCGCTCCCAGTGCTCGCGCTGGGCCCGCGCCAGTGACTCGCTCATCCGGCTCCGCTTCCTCCGCCTGTCCCACGGGTTCCCCCGTGCTTCCGTCCCGGCATCGCCGCCGGGCACCGCGGGGCCGACGGTGCGCCCACCCGCCCGCACCCGCACCCGCGTGCGTCGGGCCCTGGCTCCGACCCCGGTGATCTGCGCTTCCATCCTGCCGTGGGATCCTCCTGGTCATGGATTCCGCCCCGCGCAACCCGATCGGTGCCCACGTCCCCGTCGCCGGGAAGGGGTTGGCGGGCACGGGGCTGGCCTACGCCGAGAAGGTGGGGGCGGAGGCGGTGCAGGTGTTCGTGGCCAACCCGCGCGGGTGGGCCACCCCGGCCGGGAACCCGGCGCACGACCTGGCCTTCCGGACGGCCTGTGCCGAACGGGGCGTCCCGGCGTACGTGCACGCGCCCTACCTGATCAATTTCGGCTCGGACTCGCCCGCGACCAGGGAGAAGTCCGCCGAATCGCTGACGCACTCGCTGCACCGCTCGGCCGCGATCGGCGCGCTCGGTACGGTCGTGCACACCGGTTCCGCGCTCTGCGGCACCCGCGCGGAGGCGCTCGCCCAGGTACGCGCCCAGGTGCTGCCGATCCTGGACGGCCTCGACCGCTACGGTGCCGACGCCCCCTGGCTGCTGCTGGAGCCGACCGCGGGCCAGGGCAGTTCGCTCTGTTCGCGGATGGAGGACCTGGCCGCTTACCTGGAGGCACTCGACCACCACCCGCTGGTCGGCGTCTGCCTGGACACCTGCCACGCCTTCGCGGCCGGACACGACCTGGCCGCCCCGGACGGGGTGGAAGAGCTCTTCGACGCCCTGCACCGGGCGGTCGGCCCGGACCGGCTGCGGCTGATCCACGCCAACGACTCGCAGGACGTCACGGGGGCCCGCAAGGACCGGCACGAGAACATCGGCGCCGGCCACATCGGCGCGGCCGCGTTCCAGGCGCTGCTCGCGCACCCCGCCACCGCGGGCGTCCCCCTGATCATCGAGACCCCGGACGGCCGCCACGACCCGGCCCGGGTCGAGGGCGCCCGCCACACCGCCGACATCGACCTGCTCAAACGGCTGCGCCGGCCCGCGCCCTGAGCCGCCGCCCCGCGCCCGCCCGGTGCCGGTTAAGCTCCCCGGGTGCCCGTCCCGCAGCCGATAGCCGCACCCACCCCAGCCGTCTCCCCCGGGACGCCCGGGATCACCGAGACGCCCGCGATGCCCGCGACACCCAAGCCTCCCGTGTCCACCGGGAGCGCCGAATCCACCGGGACCGCCGGAACGCGGCCGCACCCTTCCGCGCGCCGCCCGCACCGCGGGGCGCTGCTGCGGCTCGGCGCGCTGCTCGCGGTGCTCGCCGCGGCCGCGGCCTCGCTGCTGCTGTGGGACCCGTCCGCCGTCCTGTCCGCCGCCGCCGGACCGTGGCGGATGCCGATCGCGCTCTCGGTGTACGCCTTCGGCACCGTGGCCTTCCTGCCGCGCCCGGCGCTGAACGCGGGCATGGGAGTGCTGTTCGGTTCGCTGTGGGGCGTGCCGCTGGCGGTCGCGGGATCGGCGGTCGGCGCGGCGGTGGCGTTCGCCCTCGGCCGCGGGCTGGGCCGCGAGGCGCTGCGGCCGCTGGTGCGCGGGAAGGTGCTGACGGAGATCGACCGGCGCCTGTCCGAACAGGGTTTCCGCAGCGTGCTGCTGGTCCGGCTGTTCCCGGGCGCACCCTTCCAGGCCGGCAACTTCGCGTGCGCGTTCTCGGGCGTCCGGTTCTGGCCGTACCTCGCGGGCACCGTCCTCGGCGTGGTGCCGACCACCGCCGCGTACGTGGTGGCGGGGGCGAGCGCGGGTTCGCCCACCTCGCCGGCCTTCCTGGTCTCCGCCGCGGTGATCGCCGCGATGTGCGTGTTCAGCGCCCTCTCGCTGTGGCGCGCCCGCCCGCGCCGCTCCGGCTGACGCCCACCGCCGCAACGCCAACCACCGCGCCACCCACCACCCGCCACCCGCCACCCGCCACCCGCCACCCGCCACCCGCCACCGAGACGCTCCGCCACCGAAGTCGCTCAGCAACCCAGCAGCACGGCCCCAGGGGGCGGCCGCTTCCTGGTGCCACACGTGCGGCGGATCGGCGCCGACCGCCAGGTCCGCCTCCGCGCGCAGTTCCCGGCACAGCGCGGCGCCCGGGGTCTCGCCGGGAACGGCACGGCGGCGCAGCAGGACGCGGTCCGCCTCGTCGAGGGCGGTCGCACGGACCGAGCGGCGCAGGCGCACGGGCGGCCCCGGGCCGACGGGGGCGGCCGGCTACGGCCGGCTAGCGCTCCACCTCGGGCGACCACTCTCCGAGTGAACGCAGCGCCACCGTGTTGACGGCCATCGCGGCGCCGAGGCCGAACGCCCACCAGGGGTGTCCGCCGACCGCCAGCAGCGCGACCGAACCGCCCCAGACCAGCAGTTGCACGCCGTACCAGAGCGCCGCCGGGCCCCGCACCGGCCGCCGGGGCGCCGCGTAGCGTCCCCAGAGCACGACCGCGAGCACCGGCAGCGCGAGCGCGATCAGCACCCGGAGGACGACCGGGCCGTCCGGCCGGGCCCCGTAACCGCCGACCGCCAGGGCCACCAGCGAGGCCAGTTCCAGCAGGAAGCGCAGCGCCAACTGAGCCCCCGTCATCCCCTTGCGCACGTCCGCACCCGTCCGTTCCCCCGCCGTACCGCCCGATGATCGGTTCTTCCTACCACGCTGCCCGCCGAAACCGACCCACTGCGCCCGCCCCGCCCCCACCCGCCAGCCCCCGCCTCCCAGCCACCCACCACTCTCCGAAGCGGAAAACGGTTCGCCCGTCCGGGCCGGTCTGTCCCACCATGTCCACATGACGGACAGCAGCCCGGCCACCCTCCGCACCAGCCCGCCCTTCGCCGCCGACGAGGCGGCGATGCTCGGCGCCTGGCTGGACTTCCACCGCGCCACGCTCGCCCTCAAGTGCGAGGGCCTGACGCCCGAGCAGTTGCGCGAACGCGCCTGTCCACCGTCCTCGATGTCCCTGCTCGGGCTGGTGCGGCACCTGACGGAGGTGGAGCGCCACTGGTTCCGCCAGGTGCTGGACGGCCAGGACCTCGACCCGTCCGGCGGCCACTGGTCGGCGGAGTTCCCGGACGGCGACTTCGACCTGGTGGACGGGGCCGACCCGGTCGTCGACACCGCCGCCTGGCAGGCGGAGGTGGCGTTCGCCAGGTCCGCCGTCGAGGGCGTGCCGCTGGACGCGGTCGGCAGGGGCCGGTGGCGCGGCAACGAGGTGACGCTGCGTTGGATCCTGGTGCACATGATCGAGGAGTACGCCCGCCACAACGGTCACGCCGACCTGCTCCGGGAGCGGATCGACGGCTCCACCGGCGAGTAGCCGCAGCAGCCGCACCCCGCGCCACTCCAGTGCCCCGCAGCCCGCAACCCGGCCCGCAGCCCGGCACGCAGCCCGCAACGCCCCCGCGCCACCCCCGGGTCGCGCGCCCCTCACCCGCGACCCGCCACCGCACGGGTGAAGCCGTTACATGATTGTTGACAGCGAGTCAACTAGCGTCCGGGTGGCACCGGTAGGGTCGTCGCGCGCAACCGTTCACCGGTCGGTGGCGTCCTTGCGGATATCCGGACAAGCACGGATCTTCCCTCGCGCCACAACCCGTCCGGTGGGCGCAAGCGGGCACATCTGCGGTGATCAGTGCGATACTCGGACAGTTCCAACAAGTGGATGACGTGTCAAAACGACCCGTCGTCCCCCGGGGGACGAGTACGGAACGAGACAGGGAGGCGCGGCTAATGGGAGCACTTCGCGACGAGCACCACAACGGGTGGCTGATGCCTTCCGGTAGCTACCCGGCCGCGATGTACGAAGAACCCTGGGAGGGCGAGGAGACGCTGCCGAGCGTCCAGGCCGCCCCCTCCCGGATCGTCTCGCTCCGCCCGACGGGCTTCGAGGCGGCCCGCACGGTCGGCGAGCACATCCGCGCCGCCACCCCGGTGGTCATGGACCTCACGGAGATGGACGACGCCGAGGCCAAGCGGATGGTCGACTTCGCCTCCGGCCTGATCTTCGGCACCCGCGGCGGCATCGAGCGGATCGCCCGCCGGGTGTTCCTGCTCACCCCGGCCGACGTCGAGGTGATGGTCATCGACCGCCCGCTGGACGAATCGGGCTTCTACAACCAGAGCTGACGGCCCGCCGCACACCGCCCGCCGAAGGACCCCGCGCCCCGCGCGGGGTCCTTCGGCGTTCCCGGCGACTCCCCGGAACACCCGGAACATCCGAAACACCCACGACGCATCTGAGACGACCGTAAAAATTCTGAGACACTGATGTCTCAGTTGCGCTATACTCATCTCATGGCAACCGACCGCGACTCCGTGCTGGAGGCAGCCGTGGGCATCCTGTCCCGGCGCCCGACGGCCCATCTCGACGAGATCGCCCGCGCCGCCGGCATCAGCCGCGCCACGCTGCACCGGATCTTCCCGGGCCGGGAGGCGCTGATCCTGGAGGTGGGCGCCCTCGGCCTGCGCCGCTTCTCCGCCGCGCTCGACACCGCGCGCGTCGAGGAGGGCAACGCCGAGGCCGCGCTGCGCCGCCTGGTGGACGCGGTGGTGCCGGATGCCGCGCTGTGCGCCTTCCTGGCCGGGGAGAACCAGCTGTACGACCACGAGGAGATCAACGACCTCTGGGAGCTCCAGGACGCCCGGGTCCGCGCGCTGTTCCTGCGCGGCCAGCAGGAGGGGGTGTTCCGCGTCGAGCTCTCGGCCGCCTGGCTGAGCGAGGCGTTCTTCGACCTGGTGGCCGGCATCGGCTGGGCCGTGCAGGAAGGCCGGCTCGCTCCCCGCGAAAGCGCGTTCTCGCTCGCCGAGCTGTTCCTCGGCGGTGCTCTACGGAGATCTGATACCCCATGAGTTCCACCCCCGTCGTCCGGTCCGGCCACCGCTGGGCCGGTCTCGGCGTCCTCGTGCTCGCCGTCACGCTGGTGGCGGTCGACGCGACGGTGCTCTCCCTCGCCATCCCCTCGATCACCGAGACCCTCCGCCCGTCCGGCACCCAGCTGCTGTGGATCGGTGACGTCTACTCCTTCGTGCTGGCCGGCCTACTGGTGTCGATGGGCGCGCTCAGCGACCGGCTGGGGCGCAAGCGGGTGCTGCTGGCGGGTTCGGCCGCGTTCGGCGCGGCCTCGCTGCTGGCGGCGTACGCCCCGGGCCCGGGGTGGCTGATCGTGGCCCGGGCGCTGCTCGGCGTGGCGGGCGCGACGATCATGCCGTCCACGCTGTCGCTGATCCGCACGCTGTTCCCGGACGCGAAGGAGCGGGCCACCGCGATCGGCGTCTGGGGCGCGGGTGCCGCGGCCGGTGCCGCGCTGGGCCCGCTGGTGGGCGGCGTGCTGCTGGAGCACTTCTGGTGGGGGTCGGTGTTCCTGCTGAACCTGCCGGTGATGGTGCTGCTGCTGGTGTCCGGCGTCTGGCTGCTCCCGGAGTCCCGCGATCCGCGCCCGGGCCGGTGGGACGTGCTGAGCGTGCTGCTGTCGATGGCCGGTGTGATCGGCGCGGTGTACGGCGTCAAGGAGTTCGCCGTTCACGGCCTGGAGCGGTGGACGGCCCCGCTGGTGTTCGCCCTGGGCGCGGCCGCGCTCGCGCTGTTCGTCCGGCGCCAGCTCCGTCTGGAGACGCCGCTGCTCGACGTCCGACTGTTCCGCGATCCGCGGTTCACGGCGGCGGTGCTGTCCTCGCTGATCTGCCTGATCGGCCTGTCCGGTGTGATCTTCTTCATGTCGCAGTACCTCCAGCTGGTCCGCGGCTACTCGCCGCTGCACGCGGGCTTCGCCGAGCTGCCGGCCTTCGTCGGCTCGGTGGCGGGCGGTCTGCTGACGGCCCGCCTGGTGCGGCAGGCGGGCGCCCGCCGGGTGCTGACGGTGAGCCTGTTCGTGATGGGGCTGGGCATCGGCGTGCTGGGCTTCGTCCGGGTGGACAGCGCCTACCTGCTGCTCGGCTCGTCCTTCCTGGCGCTGGGCACCGCCGAGGGCGTGGTGTACACGCTCTCCTCCGACCTGGTGCTGGGCGCCGCCCCGGCCGCCAAGGCGGGTGCCGCCTCGGCCGTGTCGGAGACGGCGTACGAGTTGGGCGCGGCGCTCGGCATCGCCCTGGTCGGCTCGGTCGTGACGGCCCTGTACGCGGGGTCGCTGTCCGTCCCGGCGGGTGTCGACCCGGCCCTGGCCGAGCAGGCGGCCCAGTCGTTGGGCGGCGCCCAGGAGGCCGCGGCCGCCCTTCCGGCGGGCCCGGCCGGGCAGTTGCTCGCCGGCGCGAACAGCGCGTTCGTGCACGGCGTCACGGTCGCGGCCTGGCTCTCGGCGGCCCTGCTGCTGGCCGCCGCCGCCCTCGCCCACCACCTGCTGCGCGACCGGCGGACGACCGGCCCGGCCACGGGAACCGTCGGAACCCCCGCCGCGACACCCCCCGGGCTCCCCAGCGGGGAACGGGCCGGGGAGCACGCGCACCGCTGAGACCCGGTCAGGGGCGGTCCGCCAGGTACGCCACCAGCCGGTCGGTGTCCTGCCGGGTCCACCCCTCGGGCGGGGCGATCCGCGCCCACGCTTCGGCGGGCATCAGCCCGTAGCGGTGCCCGTGCCCCTCGGGCACCGCCTCGGAGGCGGCCAGGTCGCAGGTGACCTGCCAGAACGTCACCAGCGGGTACCACCGCATGGTCGGGGAGACGTCGTGGGCGCGCTGCCCCTCCAGCCACTCGGGCCGGTGCCAGACCAGCGCGGGCTCCCACCACACCACCGGGTCGCTGCCGTTCTGCAGGTAGACCACCCGGGGCTGGTCCCAGGGCGCGTCCGGCACCGCGAAGTCGGAGGGCCGCTGGGCAAAGCGCACGTTCCGTCCGTCCTGGTGGACCGGGCGCCAGACGGGGCTGCCGGGCTGCCGCCGGTCGGTGATCGTCTCCCGCAGCGGATTGTCGGGGGTGGGTCCGACCAGCAGCGCTCCCCCGGTCTGTCCGGTCAGCTGCTCGACGCCGCCAGGGAAGGCCAGTTCGGTGGCGTACGAGCCGAGGCTCTCGCCGGCCACCATCAGTCGGGGCCGGGAGTCGGCGGGCAGCTGCGACCAGCGCGCGTGCACCGCGTCGTACAGGGCCCGGCCGGCGTCCGTGGCCTCGCCCTCGGTGAGGAAGGAGATCCAGCTCGGCAGGTACGAGTACTGGAAGGCGACCTCGGCGCTGTCCCCGCCGTACAGGTACTCCACCGGCGCGGCGATCTTCTCGTTGACCCAGCCGCTGCCGGTGGTGCCGAGCACCACCAGGACCTTCCGTTCGAAGCCGCCGGCCCGTTCGAGTTCGGCGACCGCACGCCGGGCGCGTTCGCGCAGGTCGGCGTCGGTGCGGACGCCCTCGGCGAAGGTGGTGCCGTCGACCGGGCGCAGTCCGACGTAGGCCCGCACCGGGTCCTTGGCGGGGCGGCCGGTGAAGCCGGAGATCTGCGCGGCGGTGGGGGCGCCGGCGACGAAGTCGCGGCCCTTCGCGCCGAGGCTGGCCCAGCTCTCGTACGAGGCGGGGCTGCCGGAGAGCGTCGGCGAGGTCGGCCGGACGGTGCCGGGCGTGGTGGAGCGGTCGGCCAGGGCGGCGCCGCGCTCGGCCAGGTCGAGCAGGCCGCGCAGCAGGAAGCCCTCGACGAAGCCGACCACCAGCACGACGGCGAGCGCGGCGGCCGCCCAGTGGGGGACGGCCCGGCCGAGGATCCGGCGCAGCCAGCGGGTGCCGAGCCGGACCGCCCGGGCGCACAGCACCAGCAGCGCGCCGAGCAGCAGCGCGACCGGCAGCACCAGGGCCCACTGCCACCAGGAGATCCGCGGGTCCATGCCGACGGCCCGCCGCAGGTCGCCCTGCCAGCGCACGCTCCACGCGGTGGTCGTCACCACCGCCCCGGCGGCGGCCTGCAGGTACCAGGGCCGGGGCAGCAGCGAGGGGGTGAAGGACAGGCAGTAGAACAGCACCGCCCCGACCGACGCGCCTCAACCCGGCCACCGCCGTACGATCCGCTGTTCCCGCACCGCCACCGTCACCGCCCTCCCCTCCTCGTGACCGGTCCCATGACCATCCCCGAGGCCGTCCCCGTCGTCGTTCCCGTGACCGTTGCCGCGCACCGGTGCATACCTATCTCGCCGCTCGCACCGCCGATCTGACGCGGCGTCGGGCTCCCCCCAATGGCGCAGTGCCGCTGGCCCCGGGCGGTGCCGGGCTCCGACGATGGGGGCGTAGGGCGGACGCATGTCCGGACGCGGGCCGTGGGCCTGCCGGAACGACCGCGGCGCGCACGGGCCCGGCGCGGTTCTGAGCGAAAGGGTGCATCGCGATGCGAGACGCGGAGCGGAACGGTTCGGGCCGTGGGGTGGTCCGGCAGGGGCCGGTGGAGCCGCCGCGCCCGGTGCGGCGCCCGGTGCGGCGGGGCCTGCGGGTGTCGCTGGCGGTGGCGGGGGCGGTCGCCGGGATCACGGTGGTCGCGGCCTGCGGCGGCACCTCGGGCGAGGACCCGGTGCAGGCGGCGATGTCGACGTTCACGGTCGGGCCGCCGGAGACGGCGAGCTTCTCCGGGGAGCCGCCGTCCGCCTTCGCGTCCGCGCACGAGTCGGCGCTGGCCTCGGTGTCGGCGGCGGAGGCGTCCGCCTCGGAGCGCGCCGCCTCCTTCGAGGCTTCGGCCAACGCCCAGTTGCAGGCGACCCGGGCGAAGGCGGCGGAGGTGCTGGCGGCCGTCCCGGACGCGGGCAACGCGACGGCGGACGTGACGCTGACCGGCGTGCCGAACTCGGTCTCCGGCGACCTGACCGCGGCGATCGTCACGATCACCAACAGCACCCAGGAGACCCGTTCCTACGCGGTCCAGGTCGACTTCACCGACAACACCGGCAAGAGCGTGGACAGCCAGGTGGTCGGTGTGGAGCAGTTGGCCGCGGGCGCGACCGCCAACCCGGTGGTGTTCAGCAAGATGGGCAAGGAGCTGAACCTGATCCCGGTGGTGGTGAAGGCGTACCGCTACTGACCCGCCCCGCGCGTCGAGGCGCCCGCACGCTCAGCCGGTACCGAGCGCGCGGGCGCCTTGCTGTCGCGGCCCTCCGCCGCGCCGCGGGTGTTCAGTTGACGGACCGGAGGATGACGTCCTCGTAGTCCCAGCCGGGGTCGTCCGCGCCGTCCGGCCCGTCCGGTCCGGTGCCGGTGCCGGCGTCGGCGTCGGTGCTCGTGCCGACGTCGGTGCCCGGGTCGGGGCCGGTGCCGGACGGGGCGGCCAGGGCGTCGGCGAGGGCCTCCGCGAAGGCGTCGGCGGCCTCGTCGGGGAGGAGGTCGGCGGCCCGGAACCCGGCCCGCTCGGCGGTTCGTCCAGTGTGGGTGTCCATGGGTCCATAGTGGTTCGGGCCGCCGGTGGCGGCCCGGTGCCCGGCCGCAGAGCCCCCCGATCGGGTGTACGGGTGGGGCCGGCCCCGGTCGGCGGCCGCCACCCGGTCGGCGGGTGCGGGCAACCCGTGCGCGCGAACCCGGCTGGCCGGGGCGGGGGCGCGCCCATAGCTTCGAGGCGGCGGACGTGCCGCATGCCGTCCGTGACCGCGACGTCCGGAAGCCGGCTCCTCTTCGATGACTGCTCTCCTCGCTCCGACCCGCCCGCTGGTGCGGGTGGCCGCCGTCCTGCTGTCCTGCGCCGCCTCGGTGCCCGCCGCGCTGGCCGCCGCCCCGGCGGCGGCCGCACCCACCGGTCCGACCGTGTACCGGGTCGCGCCCGGCTCGTCCGTGCAGGCCGCGCTGGACGCGGCCGCCCCGGGCGACGTGGTGGAGCTGGCCGCGGGCCGCTACCCGGGCAGCGTGACCCTCGCCACCGACGGCGTGACCCTGCGCGGCCGGGGCGCCGCCACCGTCCTGGTGCCCGACCCGGCCGACCGGAGCAGTTGCGCGCAGGCCGGCGACGGCGTCTGCGTGACGGGTAGCGCGGACGAGCGGGGCGTGCCGGTGCGGACGCTGTCCGGCGCGGTGGTGGAGTCGCTGACGGTGGCGGGCTTCCCGCGCAACGGCATCGGCGCGGCCGTCACCGACCGGCTGACGGTGCGCCGGGTGACCGTGCACGACAACGGACGGCAGGGCATCAGCGTCGAGATGTCGACGCGCACCGCGCTGACCGACAACGAGGCCCGGGACAACGGCCAGGCCGGGATCTTCGTCGCCAACTGGTACGACCGCAAGGGCGGCGCGCTGGAGACCCTGGGCACCGAGGTGTCCGAGAACCGGCTGACCGGCAACCGGATCGGCCTGCAGCTGCGCCGGGTCCGCGGTCTGACGGTGGAGGCCAACCTGGCGTTCGGGAACTGCGGCGGCGTGTTCGTGATCGGTGACGACGGGGTGCCGCGGGCCGGGGCGCTGACCGTCCGGGACAACGTGGTGCGGGCGAACAACCGCTACTGCCCGCCGATCCCGCGGCTCGACTCCGTCCAGGGCACCGGAATCCTGCTGACCGGCACCGAGGACGTCACGGTCTCCGGCAACCAGGTCACCGACCACACCGGGACGTCCCCGATGTCGGGCGGCGTCGTGCTCTACCCGAGCGCGGTCGGCGCGCCCAACGCCCGGGCCGCCGTCACCGGCAACGCGCTGCGCGACAACCTGCCCGCCGACCTCGCCGACCGGGACCCGCGCGGTACCGGCAACGCGTTCACCGAGAACGCCTGCGGCACCTCCGAGCCCGCCGGCCACTGCTGACGGGCCCTCCCCCGTTCCACCCCTCCGACGAAAGGCACGTGCCCATGACCTCCGCCCCGACCGCCCCGACCGCCGCACCCACCGCACCCGGCGCGTCCGCGTCCGCCGCCGCGCCGCCGACCGACCCGGCCGCCCCGGCCGCCCCGGCCGCCCCGCCGGGGATGCTGCTGCGCGAGCTGGTGTTCGGCGCCGCCTGCGCGGGCGCGGTCCGCGCCGCCGCCAGCCTGCGGCTGCCGGACGCCCTGCAGGAGGAGCCCGCCGACGCCGGGGCGCTGGCCGAACGGCTGGGCGTCGAGCCCGGCCCGCTGCGGCGGCTGCTGCGCGCGCTGGCCTGCTACGGGGTGTTCGCCGAGGACGCCGACGGCCGCTACCGGCACACCCCGCTGTCGCGCCTGCTGCGCGCCGATGAGCCGGGCAGCCTGCGCGACATCGCGCTGTGGTGCACCGAGCCGTGGACCTGGCAGTCCTGGTCCCGGCTGGACGACGCGGTGCGCACCGGGCGCAGCGTGTTCGGCGACGCCTTCGGCAAGGAGTTCTTCCAGTACCTGCACGACGACGCGCCGGAGTCCGCGGCGCTGTTCAACCGGGCGATGACCCAGTCCAGCCGCCAGTCGGCGCAGGACCTGGCGGACTTCCTGGACCTGTCGGGCGTCGCCTCGGTGGCCGACATCGGCGGCGGCCAGGGCCAGGTGGTGGCCGAGCTGCTGGAGCGCCACCCGGCGCTGCACGGCACCCTGCTGGACCTGCCGAAGGTGGTGGAGCACGCGGACCCGCGGCTGCTCCCGGGCGGTTCGCTGGCCGACCGGGCCCGGCTGGTGCCGGGTGACTGCCGGGCCGCCGTACCGGTGCAGGCGGACCTGTACCTGGTGAAGAACATCCTGGAGTGGGACGACGACTCGACCCGCCGGACGCTGCGCAACCTGCGCGGGGTGGCCCGTCCGGGGGCCCGGGTGGTGATCGTGGAGAACCTGGTGGACGACTCCCCCTCGATGCGGTTCACCACCGCGATGGACCTGCTGCTGCTGCTGAACGTCGGCGGCGCCAAGCACACCCTGGGCAGCCTGACCGCGCTGATCGCCGAGTCGGGGCTGGTCCTGGACGCGGTCGACCCGGTCAACCCGTACCTGCACGCCTTCTCCTGCACCGTGCCGTAGCGGGTGCGCGGAAGGGGAGGCCCGTCCGGGACGGGCCTCCCCTTCCGCGTGCGCGCCCGCACCTGCGGGCGCGGGGTCAGCCGACCGCGGCGGACTCCCTCGGTGACGCGGTGCTCGACCTGGAGCCGGCAGTCGACCTCCATCAGGTGGAAGGAGCCGTCGGGAGCGGGCGGGAACTCGGCGGTCCGGAAGCCCTCGGGGAGTTTCTCGCCGGTGGTCTGTTCGATGACGCGCGGCCCGGCGAAGCCCGTCCGGGCGCCGGGTTCGGCGAGGATGACGTCGGCGAGGGCGGTGAAGGAGGCGGCGACGCCGCCGTAGGTGGCGAGACGGTGAGGATCCCGGCCTCGTCGAGTTCGGCCGTCACCTGGGCGCGGTCTTGGCCATCTGCACCAGCGACGGCACGCCCTCCTGCATCCGGGCGCCGCTGGCGGTGACCAGGACGAGCGGGGCGCGGTGTTCCGGGCCGGTGCGGGCGGCGTGGGTGATCAGGGCGCCGACGGTGCGGCCGAGGCTGCCGCCGAGGAAGCGGAAGTCCGTCACACGGCGGCGACGCAGGGCTGGCCCTCGACCGTCCCGGCGGCGCACGGCACGGCCTCGTGGGGGCCGGTGTCGGCGCGGGCCCGCTCCACGCGTTCGGCGTGGGGGCGGCTGTCGGCGAAGCCGAGCGGGTCGTGCAGGGCGGGCACCGGTCCGATGGTCTCGGCGGTGCCCGGGTCGAGCAGTTGGTCGAGCCGCTCGGGGGCGGTGAGCCGCCCGTGGTGCCCGCGGTCGGGGCGCACGCGCAGGGTGCGCGTTCAGCGTTCGCCGTGGGCCGGGGCGCCGCAGCCCGCGCAGCGCGTCCGGTCCGCCGGTTCGGTCCGCTCGGCCACGGCGGCTCTCCCTTCCCTGCTCCGTACGCGGTGCGTACGGGGTTCAGCGGTTCCAGCGGTAGAACTCGTGCGCCATGGCGTCCTTGGGGCTGCGCCAGGTCGCCGGGTCGTAGGCGTCGACGTAGACGGCGAGGCGTTCGCTGACGTCGCGGAACTCGGGGTGCGCGGCGTACCTGGCGACCTCGGGTCCGGCGGGGCGCTCGGACTCGATGAGGTGCAGGTAGACGTCGCCGAACTGGAACAGGCTGCGGCTGGTGACGCCGATCAGGCCGGGCAGGTCGCCGCGGTCGGAGTCGGCGAAGACGCCGGCGATGTGGTCGGCGGTGCCGGGCTTCATCCGGGCGACGATCAGGGCGCGGTGCACGTCGTTCATCCGACCGCTCCGGCGCGGTGCTCGACCTTGGCGCGGATCAGCTCCATCTGGACCTTGGAGTTCTGGTTGATCCGGTCGGTCATGCCCTGGTCGTCGATCGGGGCGGTGGGCTTCATCGCGAAGTCCTGGATCCAGCGCATGCTGGTGCCCTGCGGGTGCTCCTCGTACTCCCAGCGGATCTCCATGAACTCGAACGGGCCGGGTTCGACCCGGCGGGCCCGGACGGTGAGCTTGTCGCGGTCGGCCTCGCGCTCGGAGACCCAGCTCCAGACCTGGCCGTTCTCGTCGGGGTGCATGGTGAGCCGGAAGCGGACCAGCTGGCCCTGCCGGTCGAGGACCTCGACGGAGGCGTACTCGCTGAACAGCTGCGGCCAGTTCTCCAGGTCGTTGGTGACGTCCCAGACCAGGTCGACGGGGGCGTTGATGACGATCGTGTTGTCGGTGTGTCCGGGCATCTCAGGCACCAGCCTTCACGGAGGAGTTGACGGTCTGCAGGAACTCGGCGACGGGGCGGCCGAGCAGGTCGGAGGAGTCGATGGAGACGCCGTAGCGGTTCTCCACGTCGGCGAGGACGCCGAGCACGCCGAGCGAGTCGACGCCCAGGTCGAGGAACATGCAGCCGGGGTCGGCGAGTTCGTCGACGGTGACGGCGACGCCGGCCCGGGTCTTGATCAGGACGGCGAGTTCCTCGTAGGTGATCTCGGAAGCCATGTCGTGCTCCTTCGGGGTTCGGTGGCGGTCAGGGGCGGCGCAGCAGCAGGGCGCTGTTGGAGCCCATCAGGCCGCGGCTGAGCACCAGGGCGGTGCGCAGTTCGGCGGCGCGCGGGTAGCCGGTGACCAGGTCGAGGCCGTGCGGGCAGTCCGCGGTGTGCGGGGTGGGCGGGACCAGGCCGTGTTCGAGGGCGAGCACGGCGGCGGCGACGTCCAGGGCGGGGGCCCCGCAGTGGGCGCGGCCGAGGCCGGCCTTGGGGGCGGTGACGGGGACGCGTTCGACGTGCTCGCCGAGCACGTCGGCGAGGGCGAGCGCTTCGGCGCGGTCGGCCTCGGGGACGCCGAGGGCGTCGGCGAAGACCACGTCGACCTCGTCGGGGGCGCAGCGCGCCTCGGCGAGGGCGCCGCGGACCGCGTGGGCGAGTCCTGCGCGGCTCTCGCTCCAGCGGGCGGCGCCGGTGAAGGTCGCGCCGTGCCCGGCGATCCGGGCCCGGGGGCGGGCGCCGCGCAGCCGGGCGGTGTGCTCGTCCTCGACGACGAACATGGCGCCGCCCTCGGCGGGGACGAACCCGGCCGCGTCGCTGCCGAACGGGCGGTAGGCGCGTTCGGGGTCCTCGGTGGTGGACAGCCCGGGGTAGCCGAGCTGGCAGACCATCGAGTACGGGGCGACGGGGGCCTCGGCGGCGCCGGCCAGGACGGCGTCGGTGCCGCGGGCGACGGCCCGGGCGGCGTGCGCCAGGGCGTCGAGGCCGCCGGCCTCGTCGGAGGCGACCACGCCGCAGGGGCCCTTGAAGCCGCCGCGGATGGAGATCTGGCCGGTGGAGGCGGCGTAGAACCAGGCGATCGACTGGTAGGGGCCGACGTGGTGCGGCCCCTCCGCCCACAGGTGCTGGAGTTCGCGCTGGCCGAACTCGCCGCCGCCGGAGCCGGCCGCGGTGACCACGGCGACGGCGTACGGGTCGTCGGGGTGGTCGGCCAGGTCGGCGTCGGCCGTGGCGAGTTCGGCGGCGGCCATCGCGAAGTGGGTGAACCGGTCGGTCTGGACCAGGTAGCGCGGTTCGACGTACTGCTCGGCGTCGAAGCCGCGGACCAGTCCGGCGACCTTGAGCGGCAGGTGCTCGCAGCCCTCCCGGTCGATCGGGCCGAGCGCCGAGCGGCCCTCGCGCAGGGCCTTCCAGTAGTCGTCGGCGCCGATGCCGTTGGGCGCGACCACGCCGACCCCGGTGATCACCGCGCAGCGTGCGTTCATGCGGCCGCCTCCACCCTGCTCAGCACCACCGCGGACTGGAAGCCGCCGAAGCCGCTGCCGACCGACAGCACGTGGCGCAGCGGCAGTTCGCGGGCGGTGCGGGGGACGTAGTCGAGGTCGCACTCGGGGTCGCGCTCGGTGTAGTTCGCGGTGGGCGGGACGACACCGTGGTGCAGGGCGAGGGTGCAGGCGACGAGTTCGATGGCGCCGATCGCGCCGAGCGAGTGCCCGACCATCGACTTGATGGAGCTCATCGGGGTGCGCCGGGCGTGCTCGCCGAGCGAGCGCTTGACGGCGGCGGTCTCGTGCCGGTCGTTCTGCTTGGTGCCGGAGCCGTGCGCGTTGACGTAGTCGACGGCGTCGCCGGGGAGTCCGGCGTGGGCCAGGGCCCGGTCGATGGCCCGGGACATCTCCAGGCCCTCCTGGGTGAGGCCGGTCATGTGGTAGGCGTTGCCGAAGGTGGCGAAGCCGCCGAGTTCGGCGTAGATCCGGGCACCGCGCCGCTGGGCGTGCTCCCACTCCTCCAGCACCAGGACGGCGCCGCCCTCGCCGAGCACGAAGCCGTCGCGGCCGGCGTCGAAGGGGCGGGAGGCGTGTTCGGCGTCGTCGTTGCGGGCCGAGGTGGCCTTGATGGCGTCGAAGCAGGCGACGGTGATCGGGGAGATCGGCGAGTCGCAGGCCCCGGCGAGGATCACGTCGGCGCGGCCCTCCTCGATGGCGAGGGCGGCGTAGCCGACGGCGTCCAGGCCGGAGGTGCAGCCGGTGGAGACGGTCTGCACCGGGCCGTGCGCGCCGACCTGTTCGGCGACGGCGGAGGCCAGGGTGGAGGGGGAGAACGCCCGCTCCAGGTGCGGCTGCGCGGGTCGGTGGTCGACGTCCCAGTGTTCGCCGCGGCCGCTGACCAGCACGTAGTCGCGTTCCAGCCGGGTGGTGCCGCCGACGGCGGTGCCGAGCGAGACGCCGATCCGCCAGGGGTCCTCGCTCGCCGGGTCGAGCCCGGCGTCGGCGACCGCCTCGGCGGCCGCGACCAGCGCGAACTGCACGTACCGGTCGTTGCGGGCGACCTGTTCGGCGGTGAGGCCGTGGGCGGCGGGGTCGAAGTCGCACTCGGCGGCGATCCGGGAGCGGAAGCCCTCCGGGTCGAACAGGGTGATGCCGCGGGTGGCGGTGCGGCCCTCGGTGAGCAGTGACCAGAACCGGGGGACGCCGGTGCCGCCGGGGGCGACCACCCCGATCCCGGTCACCGCGACCCGGCGCGTCACGAGGCCGCCCCGGCCGGTTCCGGCGGGCCCGCCTCGGTGGCGCTCTCCTCGGTGTCGACGTGCCCGAGCTCGGGGCGCGGCGCCAGCGGGCCGAGGTGGAAGACCATCCGGGCCTCGGTGCTGCCGACGTTGCGGAAGCGGTGCCGCATCCCGATCGGGATCATCAGCCCCTGGTCGGGCCGCAGCCGCTGCGGCACGCCGTCCAGGTCGACCTCCAGCTCGCCGGAGATCACGAACACGAACTCCTCGGAGTACGGGTGGTAGTGCTCGCCGATCCGCTCCCCCGGTTCGACGATCGCCACTCCCATGAATCCGCTGGTCGCGCCGACCGCCGGCGGGGTCAGCATGGCCCGCAGGTCCCCGCCGCGCTTGCGGTTGGGGGGCGCGTCGTCGACGTGGATGATGCGTGGCATCTCGGTGGTCACGGTGGACTTCCTCTCGTGGCGGGGCGTGCTGGGTCGGGGGGGTGGTCAGTCCTCGGCCGAGGTGCGGTCGGTGACGGGGGTGGTGGCGCACTCGGCGAGCAGGCGGCGCAGGCCGTCGCGGGTGCGCTCGGCGGGTTCGGCGAGCTTGCCGAGGACGGCGGCGGCGCGCGGGCCGGCCAGGCCGAGGGCGGCGGCCGGGTCGTCGGCGGGGTCGACGAGCAGGTCGACCAGCCGCACCACCAGGTCGTCGTGCCGGTAGACGGTGGCGCGCACCAGCGGGCCGCCGGGGTCGGCGACGGCGTGCTCGTCCTCCTCGGAGAGCAGCTCGGCGAGGGCGGCGCCGGCGCCGGGGCGCACCGGGTACAGGTAGGCGTGCCGCTGCACCGGGCCGGTCTTCAGCCCGGCGTGGTGGTGGACGGCGGGCAGTGCGGCGCGCTGGAAGAAGTCGCGGGCGGACAGCGGGTCGTCCAGGTCGCGGTCCTCCTCCAGGTACGGGTTGAGCGCCTCCTCGACGGCCCGCACCCCGGGCTGCCGGGCGACGTGCCGCAGCGCGGCGGTCAGGTCGCCGGCCACCTCGACGCAGCGCACCACCCGGTTGCCGCGCATGAACAGCGAGGTGCGCAGCAGGCGGGTGGTGTCGTCGACCCGGGCGTCCGGGGAGCGGTAGCCGGCCAGCAGTTCGGCGGCCCTGGCCTCGGCGCCGGGCTTGACGGTGAAGCTGAGCGCGTGCCGGACCACGCCGTCCGGGCCGGGGCGGACGACCCCGGGCACGCCGGGGTGGTGCTCGCCGGGGCGCAGCGGCGGGGCGGTGGTGTCGGTGGCGGTGGTGCCGTGGGTCTCGCGCAGCACGGTGTAGCGCAGCGAGCGGTTGTCGCGGACGCAGCCGTGCATCGGCTTGACCATCTCGCGGTGGGCGGGGCTGTCGACCCAGGCCAGGAACGGTTCGGCGCTCTCCCACTCGCTGGTGATCAGCCAGCGGGACGGGTCGTCGATGGACTGGCAGAGCTGGTCGCTGACGTGGCCGGGGACGGCCGAGACCTGGTAGCGCAGCAGCTCGTAGGCGTCCAGGAAGCGGTCCTGGGCGCCGTCGTAGACCTCCAGCATCAGGATGACGCGGAGCCGGCCGGGGGTCGGCCGGGTCGCGGTGGTGGTCTCCTCGGGGGCGGAGAGCAGGGTCATGGCGGCGGAATCCTGTCGTCGGTTCGCGGTTCGTTCCCGAAGGGTCCGCGTCCGGCTCCGGGCTCGGGCTCGGGCGGCCGGGCGGGGCAACGGTTCGCCCTCGATCGTCAGGGCGGGAACGGGGGCGGCGCGAGACTTCGGGGCCATCCGGGCGAAGCACCCTGAGTGGCCGTCAGCGACGGGGGATGGATGTCCGGTCTGGCGCGCCCCGCGCCCTGCACGGATGGAGCAGAGTCGATGAACACACAGATGGCGGACCGGGTGCCGGTCCTGATCGCGGGCGGATCGCTGGTGGGGCTGTCGGCCTCGCTCTTCCTCGGTCGGCTCGGCGTGCCGCACCTGCTGGTGGAGCGGCACGCCGAGACCTCCCGGCACCCGCGCGGCCGCGGCAACAACCTCCGCACCATGGAGCTGTTCCGGGTCGCCGGGGTGGAGGAGGACGTCCGGGCCGCCGCCTCGGTGCTGGCCGACAACCACGGCATCCTGCAGGCCGAGACGCTCTCCGGCGGCGAGCAGGAGTGGCTGTTCCGGGAGATCGACCCGGGCGGCGGACTGGCCAGGTTCAGCCCGTCCGGGTGGTGCCTGTGCAGCCAGAACGACCTCGAACCGGTGCTGCTGCGGCACGCCGCCGCCCGCGGCGACCTGCGCTTCAACACCGAGCTGGTCTCCTTCGAGCAGGACGCCGACGGGGTGACCGCGCTGCTGCGCGACCGGGCCACCGGCGAGGAGCGCACCGTCCGGGCCGACTACCTGGTCGCCGCGGACGGGCCGCGCAGCCCCGTCCGGGAACGCCTGGGCATCGGGCAGTCCGGGCGCGGCGACCTGTTCCACAACGTCTCCGTCACCTTCCGCGCCAAGCGGCTGGCCGAGGTGGTCGGCGACCGGCGCTTCATCGCCTGCTACCTGACCGACCCGGCCGGCGCGGGCGCGCTGCTGCCCGTCGACAACCACGAACTGTGGGTCTTCCACCTGCCCTGGCACCCCGAGCGCGGCGAACGGGTCGAGGACTTCACCGACACCCGCTGCACGGCGCACATCCGGGCCGCGGCCGGCGTTCCCGACCTGGACGTGGAGATCACCGGCCGCGCCCCCTGGCACGCCGCCGAGCGCGTCGCCGACCGGTACGCGGCCGGGCGGGTCCTGCTGTGCGGCGACTCCGCCCACGAGATGCCGCCCACCGGGGCGTTCGGCTCCAACACCGGCATCCAGGACGCGCACAACCTGGCCTGGAAGCTCGCCGCCGTCCTCGACGGCTGGGGCGGCCCGCGCCTGCTGGAGTCGTACGAGGCCGAGCGGCGGCCGGTGGCCGTGCAGACCGCGGCCCGGGCCGCGGCCCGCTCGGTGGAGCACCAGCACCCCGGCTTCGACGCGGCGCCGGTCGGCGGGCCGCGCACCAACGTGCTGGCGGTGGCGCTCGGCTACCGCTACCCCGAGGGCGCGCTGGTCGGCGCGGACGCCACCGCCGGGGTCGTCCCGGAGCGCTTCGCCGCGACCGGGGAGGTCGGCACCCGGGCCCCGCACCTGTGGCTGCGCGACCGCGCGGGCGCCCGGATCTCCACCCTCGACCTGTTCGAGCGCGAGCCGGTGCTGCTGGCGCCCGCGGCGGGCGGCGCGCGGTGGGCGGAGGCGGCCCGGGAGGTGTCCGGGCTGACCGGGGTGCCGATCAGGTGCCTGCTGGTCGGCGAGGGCGGCGACCTCGTCCCCGAGCCCGTCCCCGACCTGCCCGCGGCCGGGCCCCGCCCCGCCGGGCCGAGCGGCTGGCCCGCGGTCTACGGGCTGCGCGAGGGCGGCGCGGCGCTGGTCCGTCCGGACGGCTTCGTCGGCTGGCGCGCGAGCAGCCCGGTCGGGGACCCGGTGGCGGCGCTGCGGGTCGCGGTGCGCGGGGTCGCGGGGCGGTAGGACGGGCGTCCAGGGGCTCGGAGGGCGCGACATCAGGGGCCCGGGGAACGGCGGGCTCGGGGCTGCTGACGGTTCACTGCCGGTGCGTGCGGTGGCTTCGGGTTCTGTTCAGGCGGCCCGAAGCAGCACGGACGCATCGATGGGCTCCGGCCGTCAGCAGCTCGGACTCGCCGTTCCCCGAGCCCCTGACGGGGCTCAGTGGCGGATCGCGGCCAGGAGGGCGAGCAGGACGAAGGCGAGGACGACCGCGAGGCTGAGCTGGAAGGCGACGGGGTAGTCGGCGGGGGTGTGCAGGTGGGAGAAGAAGGTGGCTCCGACGGTGGCGATGCCGGCGGCGGAGCCGATCCGCTGGGCGGTCTGCAGGACGCCTCCGGCGGAGCCGGCCCGGGCGACGGGGACCTCGTTGAGGGTGAGGGCCTGGTTCGGGGAGACGACCAGGCCGCTGCCGAGGCCGGCCAGCAGCAGCGGGAGGGCGGTGGCCCAGCCGACCTCGGGGCCGTCGAAGAGGTGGACGGCGAGGGCGGCCAGGGCCAGGCCGACGGCGACGGTGCCGAGGCCGAGGACGATCAGCCGGCGGCCGTACCGGGTGACCAGGCGTCCGCCGGCGGTCGAGGCGACCGCGGAGGCCAGCGCGAAGGGGGTGATGGCCAGGCCGGCCTGGAGCGCGGTGTAGTGCCGGCCGGACTGCAGGTAGAGGGTGAAGACGAAGAAGACCGCGGTGAACCCGGCGAAGTAGAGCAGCGAGACCAGTGCGCCGCCGGTGAAGGAGCGGGTGCGGAACAGCTCCGGGTGGACCAGCGGTTCGCGCCGCCGGGCGTAGTGGTGCTCCCAGCGGGCGAAGGCGGCCAGGACGAGCGCGGAGCCCGCCAGCAGCAGCCACTTGCGGGCGTCGTGCCACTGGGCCTGGACCAGCGGGAGCAGCAGCAGGACGGTACCGGTGCCGAGCAGCAGCACGCCGACCGGGTCGAAGTCGCGGCGGGCGCAGGTGTCGGGGGTGGGCGCGGGCAGCAGCCGGTGGGCGATGGGGAGGGCGGCGAGGCCGATCGGGAGGTTGACGTAGAAGACCCAGCGCCAGCCCTCGGCGGTGCCGAACGCGGCGATCAGCAGGCCGCCGAGCAGCGGGCCGACCGCGGTGGAGAAGCCGATGGTGGTGCCGAGCAGGCCGAAGGCGCGGGCCCGTTCGGCGCCGCGGAAGAGCTGCTGGATGAAGCCGGAGACCTGCGGGACCAGCAGTCCGCCGGACATGCCCTGGAGCAGCCGGGCGACGACCAGCCAGGTCTCGCCCTGGGCGGCGCCGGCCAGCGCGCTGGTGGCGGTGAACAGGGCGAGGCCGGTGAGCAGGACCGGGCGGCGGCCGACCGCGTCGCCGAGCCGTCCGGCCGGGACCAGCACCAGCCCGAAGGCCAGCGAGTAGCCGGAGAGCACCCATTGGAGTCCGGCCTCGGACATGTGCAGTCCGGCGCGCACGGACGGCAGGGCGACGTTGACGATCGACACGTCGAGCAGGGTCATGAACCCGGCGACCAGGCACACCGCGAGGGCCCGCCAGCGGCGCGCCTCCTCGGGAGCGGGGGCACCGGTGGTGGTGGGCTGGGTGGCCAATGCGGGGTTCCCTTCCGTCCGGCGTCCAGTCTCGGAGGCGCCGGCGGCGGCGGGCGGGCGGCGCGCCGGGGGCGAGGGCCGGTCGGCTGACGGCGGGTCAGGCGGCGGGCGGCAGGTCGAGCGGGATCCGGCGGGCGTCGGCGGCGGCGGGCGGGGCGGCGCCGAGGTCGGTGAGGGTGGTGACGACGACGGCGTCGGGGCCGGGGAGCCAGTTGCTGGTCTTGGACTGGACGGTGACGGTCTGGACCTGCGGGGTGCCGTCGCAGACGACCAGGGTCGGGGAGGTGCGGGTGGCGCCGAAGGCGATGCCGGCGGGGTCCTCGGGGTCGCTCTGCTCGACCGAGGTGTTCAGCGAGCGCGGCTGGTCGGTGGGCGCGCAGGTGTAGGCGAGGGTGACCCGGGACCGGCTGGGGACCTTGGGGTCGATGACGGCCCCGGTGATCGCGACGGAGGTCCGGGCGGCCGGTGCCGGGCTCTCCGCGGGCTGCCCGGTCCCGGCTCCGGTTCCGCTCGGCGACGGCGACGGCGACGGCGACGGCGACGAGGAGGGCAGGGACGAGGGCGAGGGGTGCTCCTCGGGCTGCCCCGTTCCGGCCGGGGAGGGCGACGGGGACGGGGAGGGCTGCGGCGCGGGCTCGCCGGCGAGGGCCGGGGCCAGGGCGGCCGCACCGGCGGCGAGGGCGAGCAGGCCGGTGGCGGAGAGGAGGCGGAGGTGCACGGCGGGCCTTTCGGTCGGCGGCGTGGTTGCTCCGACTCTCCGTCAGCGCGGCGTCCCGGGCGAGCGGTCGCGCCCGGGCGGGTGTCAGCCCGGGCGGTACGGGAGTTCGATCTCCGCCCAGACCACCTTGCCGTGCTTGGTGGGGCGGCTGCCCCAGCGGTGCGCGAGCTCGCTGATCAGGTGGATGCCGCGGCCGCCCTCGTCCTCCTCGGCGGAGCTGCGCAGCCGGGGCGGCTGGCCGCCGGCGTCGGAGACCTCCAGGGTGAGGGTGCGGTCCCGGAAGATCCGCAGCCGGCGCGGGGCGTCGGCGTGCAGCAGGGCGTTGGTGACGAGTTCGCTGACCACGAGTTCGGCGTAGTCGGTGAGGCCGGACAGGCCCCAGGCGTCCAGGGTGGTGCGGGTGAAGCGGCGGGCGCGGGCGGGCAGCGGGCCCTCGCTGGGCAGCAGCAGGGTGGCGATCCGGTCGGCGGGGACGGGCAGGACGCGGGCCATGATCATGGCGATGTCGTCCTCGGTGCCGTCGGTGACCAGGGCGGAGAGCGCGGCGTCGCAGCTCTCCTCCAGGGTGCGGCCGGGGGTGGCGAGGGTGCGGGCGAGCAGGTCGATGCCCTCGTCCAGGTCGCGGCCGCGGCGCTCGACCAGGCCGTCGGTGTAGAGCGCGAAGGTGGCGCCGGGGGGCAGGGTGAACTCGATCGACTCGAAGGCGCCGCCGCCGATGCCGAGCGGGACGCCGGGCGGCAGGTCGACGACGTGCGCGGTGCCGTCGGGGTCGACCCGGACCGGCGGCAGGTGGCCGGCCGAGCAGACCACCACGCTGCGGTCGACGGGGTCGTAGACGGCGCACACGCAGGTCGCGAACTGGCCCTCGCCGATCGCCGAGGCAGTCTCGTCGAGCCGGCCGAGGACCTGTTCGGGCGGCAGGTCGAGGGTGGCCAGGGTGCGGGCGACGGTGCGCAGTTGGCCCATCGTGGCGGCGGCCCGGATGCCGTGGCCCATCACGTCGCCGACCACCAGGGCGACGCGTCCGCAGGACAGCGGGACGACGTCGAACCAGTCGCCGCCGACCTCGCTGACCACGCTGGAGGGCAGGTAGCGGTGGGCGATCTCCAGGCCCAGGGTGCGGTGGATCTCCTGCGGCAGCAGGCTGCGCTGCAGGGTGAGGGCGGTCTCCCGCTCGCGCCGGTAGAGCCGGGCGTTGTCGATGGCCAGCGCGGTGCGGGCGACGAGCTCCTCGGCGAGCGAGACGTCGGCGGCGCCGAACGGCTCGGGGTTGCGGGTGCGGACGAACTCGGCGCCGCCGAGCACCATGCCGCGGGCGATCAGCGGCACCAGCAGGTAGGAGTGGATGCCGGCCGCGATGCCGGGGGCGACCCGCTCGGGGTCGGGGACCAGGCCGCGCAGCACCTCCTCGTCGACGTGCGGCTTGAGCAGCGGGCGGCCGCTGCGCAGGCACTGGGTGTAGATCCGGTGCGGGCCGTACTCGGTGGTGCCGCCGACCACGTCGGCCGCGCCGGTCAGCCCGGAACCGTATGCCTCGCCGACCGCGACGGCGCGGACCTGGATGGCCCGCTCCGGCTGGATCGGGGCGGGCTCCTCGCCGCGCAGCACGGGTTCCAGCAGGTCGACGGTGGCGAAGTCGGCGAACTTGGGGACGATCGCCTCGACCATCTCCTCAGCGGTGCGCTTGAGGTCGAGGGTGGTGCCGATCCGGGCGCCGGCCGAGGCGAGCAGGGTCAGCCGCTCCTGGGCGCGGGAGGCGCGGGCCTCGGCCTGGAAGCGCTCGGTGACGTCGATGATCGAGGAGGAGACGCCGAGCACCTTGCCGGTGGAGTCCTCCAGCCGGAAGTAGGACGCCGACCAGGCCCGGTCGCGGCGCGGGTCGCCGGGCACCCGGCCGTGCGAGCGGGCGTCGACCACCGGCTTGCCGGTGGCGATCACCTGCCGCATCACGTTCTCGATCTCGTGGGCGTTGATGCCGGGCAGCACGGCGGAGATCCGGCGGCCGAGGTGCTGCTCGGCGCTGAGGCCGTTGATCCGGGCCAGCGCCTCGTTCAGCCGGACGAAGCGCAACTCGGTGTCGTAGACGGCGAGGCCGATCGGGGACTGGTCGAAGAAGCCGTCCAGCACCGCCAGGTCGGACTCGACCTCGTGCAGCGCCTCGGCGTCGGAGGCGGTGGCCAGCAGCAGGGTGCGGCCGTCGGGGCCGGCCACCGGGTAGGTGTGGAACTCCAGCTCGACGGTGGAGCCGTCGCGGCGGCGCACCGGGTGGGTGCCGGACCAGCCGCGGCCCGCGACCAGGCGGTCGAACAGCTTCTCGGCGGCGGCCCGTTCCTGCTCGGGCAGCAGCAGCCGCAGCGGGTGGGCGCCGATGGCCTGTTCCGCGGACCAGCCGGTGAGCGCCTCGGCCTCCTGGCTCCAGTGCAGGATCCGGCCGTCCTCCTGGACCAGCGCGGTGGCCAGCGGGACCAGGCGGTGTCCGGCCAGGCGCGCGGCAGGGGCGCCCGCCGCGTCGCGGCCGGGCTTGCGTTCGAACCCGTGCGTGCTCAGTTGGCCACCTGCCCGGTACCTTCCCCGGTTCCACCGGTCGTTCCGGCTTCCACCAGACTGCACGGCCCACCGGGCGCTGGCGACTGGTGGTCGTGCGGGCCGTCGGACCGGAGATGCGAGTCTGCTCGATTCGGACCGGTTCGGGCAAGGGTGTGGCCTTCAACTGCCGGTCACGGAGCATTCCGGCGGGCTTCCGGTCCGCTCGGTACGCTCGATCGGGCCGGTCCGCGAGGGCGGTCCTGCCGGGGGATGCGGGCGGCGGGGGTGCCGGTCGTCATCGGCGGCTCCTGGTCGGCGCGTTCGGGTTCCGGGCGGCGGGCGGGGCCCGGGGCCCGGGGCCCTCGATCCTATGCGGGGCCGCCGGCCCGGTGGTCCCGCTGCGCGGCGCGGGCCCGCAGTGCGCGGCGGAGGACCTTGCCCTCGGCGGACCTCGGGACCACCCCCAGGAACTCCACCCCGCGCAGCCTCCCGGGCGGGGCGACCCGGCGGGCCACGTACTCGACCACCTCCTGCTCGGCCAGTTCGCAGCCGAACGCGGGGACCACGTACGCCTTCGGGTGCTCGGTGCCGTGCGGGCCGGCGACGCCGACGACGGCGGCGTCGGCGATGCTCGGGTGGGTGCGCAGCAGGGCCTCCAGTCCGGCCGGGGCGAACCGGTGCCCCGGCGGCCCGATCAGCTCCTCGACCCGGCCGGTCACGAACAGCCAGCCCTCGGCGTCGACCCGGCCGACGTCGCCGCTGTGCAGCCAGCCGTCCCCGTCGACGGTGGCGGCGGTCCCGGCCTCCTGGTCGAGGTAGCCGCCCATCACCTGCGGGCCGCGGAACAGCAGTTCGCCGTCCTCGCCGGGGCCGAGGTCGCGGGGCGGCCCGTCCAGGGAGCGGATCCGCAGTTCGGTGCCGGGCAGGAGGCGGCCGACGGTGCCGGTCGGCGGGTGGGGCTCGCCGGGCGGGACGAGGTGGGTGAACGGGGAGAGTTCGGTCATGCCGTAGCCCCGGAGCAGGTGCGGCAGGCCCAGCCGGCGGGCCGCGGCGGCGGCCGCGACCGGGTCCAGCGGGGCGGTGGTGCTCAGCACGTGGCGGACCGAGGAGAGGTCGAAGCGGTCGACCAGCGGGTGCTTGGCCAGCGCGAGGACGATCGGCGGGGAGACGTGCACCGCCTCGATCCGGTGGCGCTGGATCGCGGTGAGGAACTGTTCCAGGTCGAAGCGGGGCAGCACGACGACGGTGGCGCGGGCCCGCAGCGGGCGGTTGAGCAGCGCGGCCAGGCCGTGGGCGTGCCAGAACGGCAGCGCCGCCAGCACGCGCTCGCCCGGGCGCGGGCCGAGCAGGGCGTCGGCCTGGACCAGGTTGGTGGCCACCGCGCGGTGGGTGAGCAGCACGCCCTTGGGCAGGCCGGTCGTCCCGCTGGAGTACGGCAGCACGGCCGGGTCGGTGGCCGGGTCGAGGTCCGGTTCGGGCTCCGGGGCGGAGGAGGCGGCCAGGTCGGCGAGCGAGCGGGGCGCCCCGGCCCCCCGCGGGCCGGCCGGCTCGTCGCAGAGGAAGATCCCGGCCACCGGGTGCCCGGCGGCGGCCAGCCGGGCGACCGGCAGCAGTTCGGCGGTGGTGATGATCCAGCGGGCGCCGCAGTCGCGCAGCCGGCGGGTGAACTCGGCCGCGCCGACCAGCGGGTCGACCGGGGCGACGGCCGCCCCCGTGCGGGTGGCGCCGTAGAGGGCCAGCGGGTAGGCGAGCGAGTTCGGGCTGTGCAGCGCCACCACGTCGCCCTTGGCCACCCCGGCCTCGGCCAGCCCCGCGGCCAGTCGGCGGCTCGCCGCGTCCAGCTCCCGGTAGCTGACGCTGCGACCGGTCAACCCGTCGACCAGGGCCGGGCGTTCGGCGTGCTCGCCGTTCGCGCAGCCGCCCAGGACCGCCTCGTGCAGCGGCCGGTCGAGCGGGGTGACGGGCGGGTAGTCGCTGTGGAACACCATGCGGGCCTCCGGGCGGCTCGGCGGTCGCGGCCGCGGGGCGCGGGCGCGACCGCAAGCGTGCCGGGGTGCCTGGGCCGCCACCAGGGCGCGCGACGGGCTTACCGGCGTACGGGGTCACGGTGCCCCGGCGCACGGGGTGGCGGGCCTACCCGTGCGGGGGTGCGCCCTCCTGGCGGGTGACCAGTTCGAGCAGGCGGGCGTGGGTCTCCGGGTCGGCCGCCGCGATCAGGCCGCCGCCGCCGCTGTGCACCGGGGCGCCCCGCAGGTCGGTGACGGTGCAGCCGGCGGCCTGGCAGAGCGCGATGCCCGCCGCGAAGTGGACGCTGTCCGCCAGGTGGCCGTCCGTCAGGTAGGCGGCGCGGCGGCCGGCGGCGACCCAGGCCACCGCGAGGGTGCTGGACACCACGCGGGGGCGGAAGGCGGATTCGAACTCCGGGTCGGTGAGCAGCCGGGCGACGCGCAGCGCGGGGGCGTTCGGGTAGGGCGGGTCCAGGTTGAGGTCGACCAGCCGGGAGTCGGCGGACGGCCGCAGCGGGGTGTCGCGGCCGTCGCGGCCGTCGCGGCTGTCACGGCGCAGGTGGGCGGCGGTGCCGTCGGTCCAGTACGTCTCGCCGGTGTACGGGTCGGCGGTGGCCGCGGCGGTGGTCCGGCCGTGCTCGCGCAGGGCGACGTTGACCGCCACCAGGTGGGTGCCCACGGCGAAGTTGAGCGTCCCGCACAGCGGGTCCACCAGCCACCGGCGGGCCGCGCCCGCGGCGCCGGAGCTGCCGCCCTCCTCCCCCGTGAACGCGTCCTCGGGCCGCTCCCGGCGGAGCAGGCCGAGGACGGCCCGCTCGGCCTCGACGTCCACGGCGGTGGCGAAGTCGCCGCCGCCCTTGTCCTGCCGGGCGATGTCCTCCCAGGGGCGGTCGCGGACCACCCGCGCCCCGAGTTCGGCGGCCCGGCGGGCGAGGTCGGCGTCGGTCACGGGCGGGCCTTCCGGTGGGTGGAACGGGTGGGCGGGCACGGGCCGGGCGGGCGCGGGCACGGGCGGGGCCGGATCAGGCGTCCGGGTCCCAGTCGTAGAGCTGGTGGAGGAGCACGGCGTCGCCCTCGGGGCGGAGGTCGTCGATCGGGGTGCGCCCGTGGAGGACCGCGAGCAGTTCGGCGGCGCTGCCGCGGAGGGTGGCGTCCGGGGCGGCGGCGGGGGCGGTGCGGGTCGCGCGGACACCGGCCGGGGAGAGGGTGAGGTACCAGCCGGGGCCCTCGGTGGCCCGGAAGGCGAGGGTGGCGGGGGCGTGCGGCCAGGGGACGGTGGTGGAGCAGCAGGTGAGCAGGAACTCCTCGACGGAGTCGAGCGCGACCTCGGCCGGGACGGCGGCGGGCAGACCGGCGGCGAGCTGGGCGTCGTAGGTGTGCACGGCGGTCTCGCCGAGGCGGCGGCGGGCGGCGGCCGTGGTGTCCCGCGGGGACTGGGCGAGCTCCCACCACGCCCAGCAGGGGGCGCCCGGGCCCGCCGCGCGGAGCGCCCCGAGGAGCTGCTCGGTGGCGGCGGCGAACCAGGCCACCAGGGCCTCCCGCTCGGCGGGCGCCACCTCGACCGGCCGGGGCGGGGGCGTCTCGGCGGGACCCGCGGCGACGATCGCGGCCCAGAAGAGCTGGCCCCGGCCGAGGTGCTGGGCCAGCTCGTGCAGCGTCCACCCGGGGCAGGTCGGGACCTCGGCGCCGAGGTCGGGGGCGGCGGCGAGCACGCCCCGGAAGGCCGCGGAGCGGTCGTCGAGCAGGCTCAGCAGGGTCGGGAAGTCGAGATCGGCGGACACGATTGACTGTCTATCATCAAGCTTCTGGCGAGTGGAAGCGGATATTCAGCGGGTGGGGCGGCGAGGGCCGGGCGGGGTTGCGCGGCGCGGGCCGCTGGGCCGAGCGGGGGGCCGGCCATGTCCGTTCGGCGGTCGGCTCGTTGGGGTGGGCGTGGGGAAGAGACCGCCGTGGTTGGTGTCGGACGACTTGTGGGAGCGGATCGAGCCGCTGCTGCCGGTGCGCCGGCAGGGGCTCGGGCGTCCGTCGGCGAAGGACCGCGGCTGCCTGCAGGGGATCCTGTTCGTGCTGCACACCGGGATCCAGTGGGAGTGGCTGCCGCAGGAGCTGGGCTTCGGGTCGGGCATGACCTGCTGGCGGCGGCTGCGGGACTGGCAGGAGGCCGGGATCTGGGACCGGCTGCAGCGGATGCTGCTGGACGAGTCGTACCGGGCGGGCGGGTTGGACTGGTCCCGGACGGTGATCGACGACTCGCGGCAGCGCGGCCGCGGCCGCCGGTGACCCGCTGCGCGGCCCGGCCGGGTCACCGGGCGAGCAGTCGGGCGGGACTCAGGGGGCGCCCCCGGCAGCAGGACCGCGAGTGGCGGCAGGAGCGCGTCCGGGACGGGGTGGGCGTCGAACATCCAGGCGTCGTCGCCCCGTTCGAAGTGCCCGCGGATCCGGCGGACGGCCTCCCGGTCCAGGGTGCGACCACGGTCCGGTCGCCCTCGCCGCGCCGGACGGCCAACTCCCGGGCGACGTTCGCCGCGTCCTGGAACGGGTGGGGCCGTCGGGCCACCGTCGGTCTCCTGGGCGCCGTGCGGGTCGGGTCGGCCCCAGGCGACCGTCGGGTGGCGGGGCTGCGGAATGATCTGCCGCATGGTGGACGTGGTCTTCTTCGATCTGGACGGCACCCTGGTCGATCACCGCAGCGCGGTCTTCGCGGCGATCGACCGGATCGTCCGGGAGGCGCCGGGCGCGACGTCGGGTCCGGAGGAACTGGCGGCGGTGTGGTGGCGGTTGGAGGCGCGCCACATGTGGGCGTACCTGGGCGGCGAGTGCTCGTTCGCCGAGCACCACCGGCGCCGGGCCGCCTCCTTCCTGCCGCTGCTGGGCGAACCCGTCCCCGGGGACCCGGCACTGCTGGACGCCTGGATCGCCGAACGCTACCTCCCGGCGCTCCGGGACTCCTGGCGCTGCTACCCCGACGTCCTGCCCGGCCTGGACGCCCTCGACCGCCTCCCGCGCCCGCCCCGGAAGCTCGTCCTCACCAACGGCGACCCCGGACAGCAGCGCGCCAAACTGGCCCGCTTCGGCCTGCTCGAACGCTTCGAGGACGTCCTGACCCCGACCGAACTCGGCACCGCCAAGCCCGCCGCGTACGCCGCCGCCTGCCGCCGGGCCGGCACCACCCCCGCGCGGGCGGCCAACATCGGCGACGTGCTGTCCGGCGACGCCGCCGCGGCCGGAGCGGCCGGACTGACCGGCGTCTGGCTGGACCGCGGCATCGACTTCGTCACCGGCGGCCCGTCCCCGGTGGCGGAGGCGTCGGTGCTCCGGATCGAGACACTGACCGAACTGGTCGAACTGGCGCTTCCGGGCGGTCCGTTGGCGCGCGACTGAGCCCGACGGCCCGCCCGGTCCGGCCGGGCCGGGCGGGTCGGGCGGGCCGGGCGGGTCGGGCGGGCCGGGCGGGTTCAGAACAGGTCGAGCAGTCCGGTCAGCGAGGTGAGGACGGACGGGTCGGCGGTGGGGGCGTCCCGTTGGAGGGTGCGGCCGGCGTAGCCGAGTCGGGTCGCGGCGGCGACCAGGGACGGGTCGTCGTCGACGAACAGGCAGTGGGCGGGGGCGAGTTGCAGGGCGTTGCTGGCGTGGTGGTACATCCGGGGGTCGGGCTTGTTGCAGCCGAGGACCGCGGAGATCGCGTACGCCTCGAAGAAGCGGTGGATGCCCAGGCCGGCGTGCAGGTCGGGGAGGTTGGGCCAGGCGTCCGAGACCACGGCCATCCGGACGCCGCGGCGGGCGAGTTCCTCCAGGGTGTCCACGACGTCGGGGTAGGTCTCCAGGATGGTGGCGGGCGGGACTTCGCGGCGCAGGTCGGCGAGGAGTTCGGGGGTCGGGTCCGCGCCGAGGGCGTGGAGCAGCAGCCGGTGGTAGTCGTCGGTCGCGGGGGTCGTCGGGGAGGCGTCGAGGTAGCGGTCGCCCGCGGCGATGGCGGCCGCGAAGCGTTCGGGCGGGACCGCGGGCAGGTGGGCGAGGACGGTCCGTTCGAAGTCCGCCCGCGGGTTCCAGCGGCCGCCGATCGGCCGCATCAGGACCCCGCCGGAGTCGAGGAGGACGGCGCGGAGTTCTTCCCGGGGTACCGGTCGTGTCGTCATCCGGCCCATTCTGGCCACCGGGCGGCCCGGGGTCGACCTCCGTCGCCGCCGGACCGGGATGCCGCTCCTCGATCTGCCGGGCGGGCAGGGGGAGCACGCGGCGGCGGTGGCGGTCAACGTGGTGATCGCGGCGCGGGCCCCCGAGCGCCGCCCGCCCCGTTCGCCTGACGAACTCGCGGGAGCCTGACGGGAGTTGCACGTCTCCCTGGACAGCGCCGGACCGGTCGTCGACCCCTGACCTGCCGTCGGCCGACGCCCGGGGTGTCGGGGCACCCCGGCGCCCCGCCCGTCGGTGAGGTGCGGCATGCTCCACGCATGCTTCACGCGATGACCGAGCGCGGACTGTCGATGCGCGACCCCGGGCCGGCGGCCCTGAGCCGCCTGGTGGCGAACATGCAGCGCGGCGAGTCCCGGCTGACCGTCGAACGGTTCGGCGCGGACGAGCCGGCCGGCGACTGGTACGTGCGGGTGCGCCTGCAGGAGAACGGCGTGTACGAGCTGGAGTACCGCGACGGCGTCCCCGCCGAGCACTACCGGACCCTGAGGCTCTCCCTCGCCAAGGTGGTGGACGCGCTGGTCGGCTGGTCGGCCGGACGGACGGCGTGGCGCGCGGAGTTCGACTGGACCGACATCGGGCACCGCCCGGAGGGCGCCTCGGACGGCCCGGACCCGGACCGCGACTGAGGGCGCGGTCCCGTCCGGGGCGGACGGGGGGCGGGCGGGACGCCTCAGAAAGTGTGGGGTAATTGATCAACTGCGTGGCGTGATCCACTGGCGGTGATCTTCGTGGTCGGGTGTCCGCGATGATCGCCGCCATGTGCGTCTGTGTCTGCAAGCCGTCGTATGACTCGTCGTTGACGGATGCTCAGTGGGCTGTGATCGAGCCGCTGCTGCCGCGGCGCGATCCGCGCCGGGCGGGCCGGCCGCTGAAGTTCCCGCGTCGGC